>JAWUXK010000046.1:0-25166 GCA_034111385.1 Colwellia sp.
ACACAAAGTAATATTTTACGTGCGCTCAATGCTTGTCCTAATGGTGTTATTCGCATGAGTGATGACATTGAAGGCATCGTAGAAAGTTCATTAAATCTTGGGGTAATTCACACACGTGGGAAAAAATTCAACGCCTTAGTGCTTATTCGTAGCTTACATGACGATGGCATTGCAGAAACCCAATGCAGCGTACAATCAGTATTTGAGTTAGCTGGCGCTGATATACAGTTTAGTGGTGCCTATCCGGGTTGGAAACCTGATACAAACTCAGCAATTATGAAATCTGTGTGCAATACTTATCAAGAGCTATTTGGAAAGGTACCCGCAGTGATGGTGATTCACGCTGGGTTAGAATGCGGCCTATTCAAAAAACCTTATCCACACTGGGATATGGTTTCGATTGGGCCAACCATTAAATTTCCACATTCACCCGATGAAAAAATAGATATTGCCAGCGTGGCTAAATATTGGCAATTACTCACAGCTGTTTTAGCCAAATCACCAACAATAAATGATAGTAATAAATAAAATATAGCGGATATATACCAGGTACGATTGGTAATCTGGTATTATTCCGTTAGAATGACTAAATCACTTCTAAGGAACTACTTTATGATTCAGCCAAAAAAAATAATAATTGCTGAAGATCACCCTCTATTTAGACAAGCATTATTAGGCGCACTGAAACCCAAACTAGTTTATACCAATTGGATCGAAGCAGAAACAATCGCTGAACTTGAAGAGAGACTGCAAAATGATACTGATAGTGACCTTTTATTACTCGATTTAAATATCCCTGGTGCTCATGGCTTTAGCACATTGATTCATGTACGAAATCACTTCCCTCAAATTCCTGTATTGGTCATATCAGCGCATGAGGATAATGCAACAATTAGCAAAGCGATGCGATATGGCGCTGCCGGATTTATTCCAAAATCAACGCCTGTTGATGATATATTATCAGCGATATTGACCGTTTTATCCGGTGACATATGGTTACCTGAAATATTTAAAAACAGTACAGATGATCATGAAAGTTGTGATGTTGCCTCACGTGTTGCCAGCTTAACCCAACAGCAATATCGTATATTAATGATGTTTAATCAAGGGCTTCTTAATAAACAAATAGCCTATGATCTACATGTTTCAGAAGCCACCATTAAAGCCCATGCTACGGCAATATTTCGAAAGCTAGATGTCCGAAATAGAACGCAAGCGGTAATTGCTATTGCCCAATTAGACTTATCTGAATCAGAATCAGAATTTAAGTAAAGGTGAATGCAATAAATAATATATTGCATTATTTATTGCACTAAATTTCACTCTACATTCACCCTTAGTACCCAAAATCTTCTTGCAGTTTCTGAGCTAACTTAGCGCTCATCATAGCCCTAAGTGAAGCAGGCTTAACCAATTTACGTATAAAGCCAACATCCGCATTTTTTGCTTTATCCTCAATGCCATGCTCTGTCGTTGCCGTAATGAGTATAGCAGGTAAATAATGATTACATTCTCGTCGCAAATCAGCAATTAACGTTAAACCATCAGCTTGATGGCCTTCTGGTAATCCCGCGTGATACCCTAATTGATAATCAACTAACAATATATCAATCTCATTTTCATGGTTAGCAAACTCTTGTAGCGCTGTTTCTCGTGAATCAGCAGCAAAGATATTACATTGCCATGCCGACAATAACTCTACCATGCCGCTTAATACGTCGGGATCATTATCAATACACAATACGGTGATATCTTTTAACCCCATACTCATGGCAGGAGCTGCCATTTTTGGTTTTACTCTTAATTGACTCGCTTTCTCTACCGCAATAGAAAATTTACAACCATGCATTTCTCTTGATTGTAACGTTAATGAGTGCCCTAATAATTGCACTAATGATTGCGTAATATTTAGGCCTAAACCTAGCCCTCGAGCTGACTGGCTACTTGGCGCATCTAATTGAGTAAATTGTTCAAAAACTAACACCTGTTTTTCTAAAGGAATGCCTGGTCCATTATCGAGTATTTGAATGAAAACCTGATCTTTAAACACACGAGCTCCCAATAACACTTTACCGGGACTAGCATAACGAAACGCATTACCAACTAAATTTTGGATAATGCGTCTTAAAAGGTGTTGATCAGATTTAACCCATGCTTTCGTGGGTACAAGTCTGAATTCAACTTGTTGCTCGGTAGCCAAAGCTGAAAATTCATCGGCTAAGTTATCAAATAAATCATTTAAGGCAAAAGATTTAATAAATGGTTTGATATTGCCACTTTCTAAGCGTGCTATTTCACCTAAATCAGCTAATAAATCATTAGCCGCTTTAAGGGATCTATCAATATTATTAACTTGCCTTTGCTGCTCAAATGACAAATTTTGTTGCTCTGTCAATGCTGAAGTAAATAATCGTGCAGCCTCTAAAGGTTGCATTAAATCATGGCTACAGGCTTTTAAATATTGGCTTTTTTTAATATGCGCTTGTTCAGCTTTTTCATGCGCCTTAGCTAATGCTTCATTAGTTTTGGCTAAGGTAAGCGTTCGCTCATATACTCGCGTTTCTAGATCTAAATTGGCCTCTTTTAATACTTGCTCAGCTTGACGGTAAGCGGTAATGTCTGAAAACAGCATAACAAACCCCCCATCTGGTAATGGGTTACCTTCAATGCGAACAGTTTGTCCATTGGCTTGCTGTCTCTCAGAGCTATGAGGGCTACCTTTACGTAAGTATTCAAGACGCCTAAAGACTTGAGTATCAATGTCACCCACGCCACGAAAGTTACCTTTCATGTTATGACGAATCATCGGTTCGATTGGGCAGCCAACATAAATCATGTCAGCAGGAAAATTGAATAAATCTAAGTATTTTTTATTCCAAGCGACCAGTTTTAAATTTTCATCAATAATTGAAATACCTTCACTGGCATTCTCTATCGCACTTTGTAATAAGTTTTGTGAAAACTGCTGCTTTTGACTTGAGGCTTCTTCCACTAAGACCGCTAATTCATCTAGCGCAATATCTCTGCCCTCAAGTGCTGAAGACAATACCAAGCGTGCTGATGAAGTCCCCATAACCAGCGCTAAGGTATTTTCAGTATGTTGGAGTAAAAGCTGATTATAGGTAACGTTACCGAGTTGTTTTTTATTATTTGATAGCTGAAATAAATTAAAACTCGATTTAGCCTTAGATTCACCAACAAAACGTGAGGCCAATAATTCTAATTCATTCACATCGAGCTGACGCTTCTTTTCTACTTTCAACAACGTTGGAGATTGCCATTCTAAAAATAATGACGCTTGAACACGTTCTTGTACACTTTGTCGGCTTATTTGTGATAGCGCCCACATAACGAAAATATTAGCCCCTAAACTAAATAAAGTTGCAGTGGTTTTAGCAGGCAAAGAACCTTCAGCAAATGGAGAAGCATATAAACCAAATTGCGGTAAAAAATTCAAACTTAACCATAAAAGAAAGCCAATGAGTATACCCGCGTACACGCCCATCAAACTGGCTCGTCGCCAATAAAAAGCAACCACTAATGCCGGTGTAAGCTGTGCAAAAGCACCAAAAGCAACTTCGCCTAATGAAGATAATGTGTCAGGCGATGCCATAACAAACACACCGTATCCCGACATAATAACAAAGAGAATTAATAGCTTACGTATGTTTAATAAGCGCTGTCTAAAATTATCGTAATTGGTTTGCGCGACATTTTTCTTACGATAAATCAATGGGAAAACAATTTCATTACTCAGCATGGTGCTTAACGCAAGAGATGAGATTATTACCATAGAGCTCGCAGCAGACACCGCGCCAAGAAAAGTAAACAAGGTTAACCATGTTTGCCCTCCAACTCCTGGTAAGAACAATACATAGGCATCAGAAGGAACGGTATCCCCTAATAATAATTGCCCTGCTAACCCTAATGGCACGGCAAAAAAAGCAAACACGAGAACATAGAGTGGGAATACTCGTCGACCTAACCAAGTATCGTTTTGATCTTTCAGCTCAACTACCATCACTTGAAATTGTCGAGGCAACGATAAAAAGGCTGCCATTACAATGACTAACATCGCTAACATCGCACTAATATTATCAACATTCATTTGCTGCTCAAACTTCACAGAAGCGCCTGATTGTTGCCATATATCGAGAGGCGAATCAAATAAAGAAAAACAAACAAATAAACCCAAAGTCAGAAAAGCAACGAGTTTAACTAATGATTCAAAGGCAATCGCTAGCATTACCCCAGGATGTCGTTCGGTAACATCAATATTTCGAATACCAAAAAGAATAGTAAAAACCACTAACACAATGCTGACCGCTAAGCCTATATGCCAACTAGCAAGACTTTGATCAATTTGTAACTGTTGAAAGGTATACACCATCGCTTTTAACTGTAAAGCGATGTAAGGCATAGTACCCACAAACGCAACAATAGTAACAATGATGGCTAAATTATGTGACTTACCAAACCGTGCAGCAAGTAAATCAGCTATCGAGGTTAAGTTAAGTTTTAAGCTAACGCGAATAATGCGTTGAATAAATGGCCAAGCAAAAATAAACAGCAGTATTGGCCCAAGATATATAGGGATATGTGACAGAAGATTGGTGGAGGCTTGTCCTGTTGTCCCTAAAAAACTCCATGAGGTACAGTATACCCCTAACGTTAACGCATAAATAATTCCCTGCGCTTTCTTCGCTAACTGATGCTTATATTTATCACCTAAAAAAGCAATGAAAAACAACAAGCCAATGTAAACCAAACTAATACTGACTAATTGCCAATTGGGGAACATAAGTTTCTCTATTTCGGTAAATTGAATGACGGGAAAAAACTTGCTGACAATATCAATATAAGCAAGAGATTACGCTTTTATATATACTACTTTTAGCTAGCTTTTACTCATTCTGCTATTTTCACTGCAGCAAATTAACTTATTTATCATTAACAATGTTGAAGAAAATTTGTTAGACTTCGCGCCGACCAAGGGGAGCAGTATATAATAGCCTGTATTATAAGGCTAAAAATAACTGCTGAGATGCGATCAAACTAATTTTTTAAATTAGGCGAACCCTTTGAACCTGGACGGGAATTTATTACTCAGTAATAAATTATCCGGCGTAGGAATGGTTAGTACCTAAACAATTAGTAACCTCCCAGTGCCGGATCCCATAGTATTTTTTTACGTATACTAATGAGATCTTTATGAATTTTACCAAATCTACACTATCACTCGCTGTTTCTTCGGCATTAATTAGCAGTTTAAACGCTACTGCCAATGAAGAGCCAACAACAAAAGCTCCTATTGAAGTAATTACGGTTAGTAGTGACTTTCGTCAACAAAATTTATTAAAAACACCTGCATCATTATCGGTATTAACTGATATTGAAATAAAACAACGCAATGCTCAACACCTTGAAGAATTGATTGCCGTTAGCCCAAATGTTAATTATGCCAGCGGCTCACAACGCGCTCGTTATTATCAAATTCGTGGTATTGGCGAACGTGCCCAATTTAAAGAACCGATCAATCCGTCTGTGGGTATGATCATTGACGAGGTTGATTTTACCGGTATTGGTAGTATTGCTAATTTATTTGATACCAGCCAAGTGGAAATATTTAGAGGTCCTCAAGGGACACGTTTTGGTGCAAATGCTTTAGCGGGTATGATTAATATAACCACTAGTGAACCAACGGATGAATTTGAAGGTGCGATTAAACTAGATGTGGGTAACTATGACAGCTACGATCTTGGTTTAGCACTTTCAGGGCCTGTTACTGATGATGTTAATTATCGTTTCGCGATAAATAAACATACCAGTGATGGTTATATGGAAAATGTTTACCTTAATACAGATGACACCAACAACCGAAATGAATTAAATATTCGCGGTAAATTATCAATTGCTGCTACGAAAGACTTAACCATAGATTTAACCGGCTTTTATTTTGATTTTAATAATGGTTACGATGCCTTTTCATTAGATAAGACCAGAACAACCTACTCAGATGAGCCTGGTTTTGATGATCAAGAGACCAAAGCTTTAGCAGTAAAATTCACCTATGAAGGGTTTGATGGATTCACTTTAGTATCTATATTAAGTACTGCTGATTCTGATCTTGCTTATGGCTACGATGAAGACTGGGCTTATGAGGGGATATCTTATCCTGAAAACATTGAAAATCAAGATTTCGCCTACTGGGAATATACTTCTAAAGATCATTATTTCCGTGAAAAATCGGTACAAACGATAGAATTCAGAGCGCTATCAAAAGTTAGTAATAAGCTTTTTAACGATACAACATCTTGGGTTACAGGTGTACATTTCAAACAAGATGATGAAGATTTGCTGCGTCAATATACTTATTTAGACAGTGACTTCAATTCGAGTTTTAACACGCAATCAATTGCTGTTTACGGTCAATTAGATAGTCAATTCAATAAACAATGGTCTTTAACTACCGGACTTAGAGTTGAACACCGTAGTGCCGATTATATAAATTCAGACAACTTTAATGACAGCCTTAACGATACTATGGTTGGTGGTAAGTTAGTACTTAGTTACCAACAAAGTGACGATAGCTTTTGGTATGCTTCAATAAACCGAGGTTTCAAAGCCGGTGGCGCAAATACCGATGGTAGTTTACCTGATGAATTACGTACCTTTGACCCAGAATATTTAACCAATTATGAATTGGGTTATAAAGTATCACTACTTGATAACAATGCCTATATCCGAACTGCCTTATTTTATATGGATAGAACCGACATGCAGGTGAAAAGTTCTAATACTATCTCTCGTTCTGATGGCAGCACCCAATTTATTTCTTACCTAGGCAACGCGGCTTCAGGTGAAAACTATGGTCTTGAGGTAGAAACTTCTTGGCAAGTGACTGACTCCATTAATCTTTATGCCTCTTTAGGTTTACTCGATACAGAGTTTAATGATTTTATCACCGCAGATGGCCTGTCTTTAAGTGGTGAAGAACAAGCTCACGCACCCAATTATCAATTTAACATTGGTGTTAATTACCAACCAACCGATGCTTGGCTGTTCAATATATCACTCGACAGTAAAGATGAGTTTTATTTTTCTGATACACGATATTATGATTATGATGGCAATGACTCGGTTGAAATTGATGAGGCTATTCCTGAACAGGATTTGCAATCAAAAGCAAGTGTATTACTCAACGCGTCAATTTCTTATCTTGCAGATAATTGGCAGGTGAAACTTTGGGGTCGTAATTTAGGCGATAAAAACTATGCTAATCGTGGATTCTATTTCCCTAATGATCCACGTGACGGCTATGCGCCAAAACAATATACGCTATTATCTGAACCACTTGTTTTTGGTGTGTCGCTTGATTACCAATTCTAAACTAAGTTTAGTAGTATGAGTTATTGATCAAAAATCAATATCCCCGACTATAATCTCGGGGATATTGTTTACAAACTTAGTAATAATTCTCTGAGGAAAAAACCGTGAAAATATCTATCGAATTAAGCTTGTATCCTTTAGCCATGGATAATTTTAAATCTGAAATATGGGCTTTCATCAAGCGTCTTCGTCAAGTTGATGGCTTAACTGTTGTCACTAATGGCATGAGCACACAAGTATTTGGTGATTATGATTTAGCCGTGACTAACATAATGCGCGAAATTAAACATGTACACAGTACCACCAATGCGGCAGTATTTGTTTGCAAGTTTATTAATGGTGACCGTTCACAAGCTGAAGCAGAAAGCTAGTGACTGTTTTATTTATGAGTGTTGTTGATTACTTTACTACTCTGCCTTGGCTTGAACTTATTGCGATGATTCTTGCTCTCTTCTATGTAGTGTTGGCTGCTCAAGGCTCCATTTGGTGTTGGCCTGCTGCTTTTATTAGCACCGCAATTTATACAGTTATTTTTTACGATGTGTCATTGTTAATGGATAGCGCTTTAAGTGTGTATTACTTAATAATGGCAGTTTATGGTTATTGGCTTTGGCAAAAAAATGCTCAACCACAAGATAAACAGAGTCCTCCACAATTAGATATTATTTCATGGCAAGCAAGTTGGCACTTAAAAGCCTGTTTTATATTAACAATTGCCTCTGTAGTTTTAGGTTATATTATGGCAACTACAACCAGTGCATCTTTTCCTTATCTAGATACTTTTACCACCGTATTTGCCGTATTCGCTACCTATTTAGTTGCACAAAAAGTGTTAGAAAATTGGCTTTATTGGATAGTTATTGATGCCGTCTCTATTTATCTTTACCTAGCGAAAGACTTGATACCAACAACCGGGCTATTTATCGTTTATGTTATTATTGCTATCTATGGCTATGTTAAGTGGCAAGGTATTTATAAGTTATCACAAGCCAAACAAATCAATTTATCTTCACCAGTGTCTGGTTAACTTCGGTGAAAAGTTCACTTTACGCTTTACCCTGTTTTAACCACGTTGAAAAAATATCAACAGTCTCTTCAGGGTTAAGCCAAAGTTGCTTTAAAGTCTTTGCTGATAACAAGGTCTATTTCGCTAAAACTATCAGTAATAATACAGAAGTACTTGTTGCTAAATCAGCAGGTTATTCTGCTCTCGGCCCATCGGTTATTTATCACGATGATAGTTGGCTTGTCAGTGAGTTTATTGAGACTAGTAATTTAGCGTTAAGCACGCTAAATACCGAAAATAAAATAGATCAAACCATTAAGTTAATGGTTCAATGTCATCAGCTGAACAAATTACCTGATCAATTAAACCCTAAAGCGCTGATATACTCACTTATAGATAAGCCCCATTACTCTGCAATACAACAAACTGTATTATTAGCATTTTCACAATTGATTTTAACACCACTAGAAAACACCAAACAGGGTGTTTGTTGTCATGGTGACTTAAATTTTACTAATGTATTAATGGATGAAGTTCAGAGTACTAGTTGGTTAATCGATTATGAATGTGCTTGTACTGCACCAATTGAATTCGATATTGCGATGTTTATTGCAGTAAATAACCTGAATAACAAAGTAAAAAAAATAACTATTGAACAATACGAGAATCAATCTTCTGTAAAAGTTGATCAACTATTGCTCAATCATTATCTACTGTTTAGCTATTTAATTAATGCCTTGTGGTATTTCAATGTTTCCCATGAAAAAACACAAAATGAGGATAAGAAGGCGCTATTAAAACATGCCGAGGCACAGTGGAACGCCCTTCACTCATCACTAAAAATTACTGATTCGCCGCTACTTAACAGTCTGAGTATAAAACTCACTAATGTACTCACCACCCTTGATTTTAGCAATCAAACGTAACTTATAACTATCACCTTTATTACTAACAAAACTGCGTAATTGAGTTTTGCTGTGCCAATAATATGGAGTTTTTTGCATACCTAATGGGTACGCTGTCATATTGTCATGTTTATCCACTAAAAAGAGTGTCACTGTATCTAATGGAAAAGTAGAATTAACCACGGTAATGCCATTCTTATCAAAAACATTCACTTTAAATTCGCCTGATTTAAGTACACAGCTTTGATTGATTATATCGCAATGACCTTCTGGTGCTAATTCCGTAAGTTTTACTTTAGCGGCTTCACTTTCCTCGTAGTAATCCGCACCAACAAAACCTAATACCGCAAGAAAAGGCGCAACCATAAAAGCCACTTTAAGATGTCTATTCATATTATTTTCTATTTATTTTCTATTTATTATAACAGGAGGGTAATTTAACAGAAAAAGCTAGACGACTCTTTAAAAAATTGTCGGCTAGCTTTATTTTGTAGACTTTAGATGTAACTCAATATTCAATAATTGAATATTGAGTTAGTAATCTTAGTGATCATGTGCTGCTGCACAGTCACCTGGTAAACGCATATTATCTACCATCTCTTGGATTTCTTTTGGACATGGACCAGTCACTTGAAGTACTGCGAAAGCTACACCAAAGTTAACTAATGCACCAACAGCACCAAAGGCGTTAGGAGAGATACCAAAGAACCAGTTAGGACCCATATCACCTAAGAATGAAGTACCTGGAACAAACATAATACCTTTATGTTGGAATACATAAAGCATTGTGATGCCGATACCAGAACACATACCTGCAACCGCTGCTGTACCGCTCATTTTTCTAGAGAATATACCCATCATTAATGCTGGGAAGATACTTGATGCTGCTAGACCAAAGGCTAACGCAACCGTACCTGCAGCAAATCCTGGTGGATTCAACCCAAGGTAACCGGAGATTAGTATCGCGATAGTCATAACTATACGACCAGCAAGTAACTCATTTTTCTCTGATAAATCAGGAGTTAAAACACCTTTCATTAAATCATGTGAGATAGATGAAGAAATTGCTAACAATAAGCCCGCTGCAGTAGATAATGCAGCCGCTAGACCACCGGCAGCAACTATAGCGATTACCCAATTAGGTAGGTTCGCAATTGCAGGGTTAGCTAGTACCATGATGTCACGGTCAACTTTAACCATTTCATTTGGAAGCAATACAATTTCTTTTCCAGAAACTGAACCTGTAATGGTGATAGGCGCATCTGTTGTATTAGATGTATACTGAATTTTGCCATCGCCATTTTTGTCTTCAAATTTTAATAGACCAGTTTTTTCCCAATCTTTAAACCATTGTGGACGTTCGTCATAAACAAGATTTTCGCCTGCAACAGGTTCAATAGTGTTCATTAGGTTGAAACGAGCCATAGCACCAACTGCTGGAGCAACAGTGTAAAGTAAACCGATGAAAACAAGTGCATAACCGGCTGATTGACGTGCCGCTTGTACTGAAGGAACAGTAAAGAAGCGCATAATTACATGAGGAAGACCCGCAGTACCAATCATAAGAGAGATAGTGTAAGCGAACATGTTCAATGTTCCGCCTAAGTTAGCAGTCGTATACTCTTTAAAACCTAAGTCAGTAACAACAAGGTCTAACTTATCAAGTAAGTAAACACCACTACCGTCAGCTAAAGTACTACCTAAGCCTAGTTGTGGAATTGGGTTACCCGTAAGTTGGAATGAAATAAATACTGCTGGAATTGTGTAAGCAAAAATCATTACTACATACTGCGCGATTTGCGTGTATGTAATACCTTTCATACCACCTAGTACAGCATATACCCAAACAACGAACATACCGATGCCTAAGCCTAAACCGTAATCAACTTCTAAGAAGCGAGAGAAAGCTACACCCACACCTTTCATTTGACCGATGATATAAGTAATTGATGCCATAATTAAACATGCAACCGCAACAATACGTGCAGTTTTAGAATAATATCTATCAAAAATGAACTCAGGTACTGTGAACTTACCATGCTTACGCATGTAAGGTGCAAGTAGCATGGCTAGTAATACATAACCACCTGTCCAACCCATTAAGAAAACTGAGCCACCGTAACCTAAGAAAGCAATTAAACCAGCCATTGAGATAAATGACGCAGCACTCATCCAATCGGCACCAATCGCCATACCGTTTTGTAATGGGGTAATACCACCGCCCGCTACGTAAAAATCACTGGTTGAACCCGCACGAGCCCACCAAGCAATCGCAAAATATAAAGCAAATGTGCTAAATACTGCGATGTAAGTATATAGTTTTAACTCATCCATTCTTAAGCTTCCTCATCATATTTTTTATCAAGCATGTTCATTTTATAGCCATACCAAAAGATTAAGCCAAGAAAGGCATACATTGCACCTTGCTGTGCAAACCAAAAACCAAGTTTGTAACCACCCAGGCTAATTGCATTTAGCGGCTCTACAAGTAGTAAGCCAAAACCAAATGAAACGATAAACCACATAACAAGACTCTTCTTGATAATGGCTATATTTTCCGACCAATAGGTATCTTTATTTTCCACGATAGTCTCCTAGCGACGTTGTTTTAATTTTTATTACGAAATCAGCGTTTTAATATTTTTTAATATTTTTGTTACGCCAATATTAATGAATAAGCACTTAATGTAATAATTGTTATAAAAGTGTGGATATAGATTGCTTTCAATTACCCCCATAACAAAAAGACAGAGACAGAAATCCATATTCAACTTTTACTGTTGCTAATTTATCAAGATTAGTTTTTTTCGGATATTAAACTTTAGTCTAAAACACTGACTATATTAGATTTTTATGAGCCCTGACACGGGCAAGAGGCCTGAAATAACAGGCTTTTAACTGTATAGCCTTTTTCAACTGCAACTTTAGTCTAGTTTGCTATTTCACTAGTTGACTGTAAGTAGATACCACTTTAAATTACCTATTAATACCTATAGGTATAAGCGTAGGGATGGCTTCACAAATTTGTGTGAAATTCTACCCTACAGACTCCTCTCTATGCAAGCAGACACAAATAATGGATATTGAACTTTCTGAAATCTCAAGCTTTATACAAAGCATTCCTCCCTTTGACAGTTTACCAAAATCTGCACTTGCACTATTAATAAGAGAGTTGAATATTAGCTACGTTCGTAAGGAGAAGATGTTACCTCCCGAAGGTATCAACGAACCTCGCCTATATATAGTACGTAAAGGTGCACTCAGTTGTATGTCAGACGATGGCGAGCTAATTTCTCGACTGGGAGAAGGCGATTTATGTACAGAATTTTGCAAACAAACTTTACATACACCTAACGATATTAAACAAAGAGCGCCACGGAAAATACAGACTGATGAAGACTGCTTAATCTATAGTATTGATGTCGATGTAATTCGTGATCTTAGTGAGCAATTTCCAAGTATTAGTGACTATTTTCACTATAACTCAGCTCAACGACTCAAAAATAAAATGTCTAAGGTTAATGAAGAAGCCATTATTTCATCTTCGTTAATGAGCGCCTCAGTGAGTGAGTTTTACCATTCACCCGTTGCGGGGATAGACGTTAATCAAAGTATTCAACAAGCCGCAATAAAGATGACTGATGAAAGTTACTCTTGCTTAGTGGTTCTTGAGAACAAAAGCTGTGTTGGCATCATTACCGATAAAGATATTCGCCGTCGTTGTGTCGCTGAAGGCTTAGCCATTAGTACCCCAATTAGTGAAATAATGACTACGAAAATGTGCACCATTGATATAAGAGATAATGCTTATGATGCACTGATGAGAATGACTGCCAAACACATACATCACCTACCGGTAACGAAACAAGGTGAAGTTGTTGGCATGGTGACCGTCACTGATTTAATGAATAATGAAGGCCATAACGCGGTCAACTTTTCTAGCATTATTCACAAAGCAAAAAGCCTACAAGAACTAGTCACTATCAGTAAATTACTGCCAAAATTACAAATTCGCTTAGCAAAATTAGGTGCAAGTGCAGATCACGTAGGTAAAAGCATCAGTGCCATTACCATGGCCTTCACTAAACGATTAATTGAAATGGCCGAAGAACAATATGGCCCAGCTCCTGTTCCCTATGCATGGGTTGCAGCGGGTTCACAAGCAAGACAAGAACAACTCGCTCATTCAGATCAAGATAATGGCATCATTATTTGTGATTCTATGAAGCCATACGACGATGATTGGTTTGAACGCTTAGCCCATTTTGTTTGTGATGGCTTAGCTGAATGTGGGTTTATTTATTGCCCTGGTGACATAATGGCAACTAACCCGAAATGGCGTCAACCCGTAAAAGGTTGGCAAAAATACTTCGATGGCTGGGTTGATACACCAACACCACAAGCATTATTAAACTCGAGCGTATTTTTTGATTTAGAAACCATTTGTGGTGACGCGAGTTTGCTTGATACTGTTCGAGCAAGATTACTTAAAAAGACAACAAAAAGTAGTTTATTTATCGCGCATTTATCCAAAAATGCGCTAGGTTTGCGTCCACCCCTTGGTTTTTTCCGAGATTTTGTTTTAGAACAAAAAGGCAAACACAAAGACACCTTAGACCTTAAGCATAATGGTATTGCACCTATTGTTGATCTTGCACGTATTTACGCGCTGTCTCAGGGAATTCCTGCTGTGAATACTATTGAGCGTATCAAGCAAGCCGCAGGGTCTCCTACTTTATCTCAATCATCAGCAGAAAATCTTATTGATGCATACGAGTTTTTAGGTCTTTTACGGGTGAATCATCAAGCAAATAGATTAGCGGCAGGGTTAGAGCCCGACAACCACTTATCTCCTAAAGAGTTATCAAAATTAGAGCGTGAGCATTTAAAAGATGCTTTCAAAGTAATCAAAGAATTACAAGATTCAAGGCAGACCAGCTTCTAATAGTGACCACCTTAATAAAGGTGGTCCGTAGAAATTTTTCTGCTCAGGCTTGCCTGTAAAGTGAGTTAAAGGGTTATATTCGGCGTTATTGACCTCATAATGAGAACAATAACCCGCTGAAAAAATGCCATATAACTACGCCTTTTAATTTCACCAAATAGTATGTTTCGAGGTAAAAATGAGTATAAAGTCATTTGTTAATAACATAGTCGGCTATGAAGCTAAACGAAAAAGACTATTAAAGAAAGTGCCTAGCGGCGCTTTACATGACTTTTTATCCGTGCCTTTTCCTTCACTTGATACCCCATTGTCTGAATTACCAATATTAGCAGTAGATTTTGAAACGACAGGTCTTGATGCCAAAGCAGATAAGTTACTCAGTGTTGGCTTTGTTACCTTAGCACAACAACAAATACAGCTTAAATCTAGTTATCACCAAATAATTAAAGCCAAAACAAGACTTGAAGCTAGTAATGTTATTATCCATCAAATTACCGATGATCAAAAAGATCAAGGAAAGCCACTAAATGTTGTGGTAGAGAAACTATTACAAGCATTAGCAGGTAAAGTAATGTTAGTGCATTTTGCCAGAATTGAACGACAATTTTTACAGCAAGCTTGCCTTGAGCTTTATGGTTTCGCACCTGATTTTCCAATGATTGACACTTTAGTTGTTGCTAAACGACAACTGGATAAACGTGACGTCTCTTACGACCCGTCTGAATTACGCTTATCCAGTTTACGATATAAAATGAAATTACCCGATCACCATGGCCATGATGCGTTAAATGATGCAGTTGCCACAGCAGAATTATTACTCGGACAAATGGCAAATAAAGCTAATTCTGACGACATTTTACTCAATGATATTATTTTATAGCTTGTTAATAAAATAATATGAAGGTAGCTAACACACTTTTTCCCACAATAAATGATCCCATAGGCCAAGATATAATCAACAAGGCTAAAAGCGTTAGCCTACCTGCGAATAGCACTGTTTTTTATCAAGGTGCTAGTTGCGAAAATTATCTATTGATAACAAAAGGCATCGTCAAGGTTTTCACTCGCGCGATAAATGGTCGTGAAATAGTGCTGTATCGTGTTCTTGAAGGCCAGTCTTGTACGTTAACGACCACCTGTTTACTTGCTAACAATGACTACCCCGCTGAAGGTGAAACAGAAACAGACATTGAAGCATTAGTCATTCCCTTAAGTGATTTCAATCGTGGATTAGCAGAATCCTCTAGCTTTAGAGCGTTTGTTTTCAACACGTACGGAAAACGGTTGTGCGATGTTATTACCTTAGTGGGTGATGTAAGTTTTAATCGTATAGATATCCGTCTAGCAAAACATTTGCTTATACATGCAAACCAGCATAATAATTTATCGTTAACCCACCAAGCACTTGCTTTTGAATTAGGCACCGCGCGAGAAGTAATTAGTCGACAATTAAAGACGTTTGAAAAGCAGGGGTTACTGTGTCTAAGTAGAGGAAAAATTCAGCTTAATAATTTAACTGAAATTAACGAAATTGCAAATACCCCTCTGATTTAATAACACTTTATTACGCTTAGCGATTCAATAATTATATGTCTATACTTATATATTACTCGGATTGTGACTTTGTCACTGTGATTGCTCGATCTTTAAAGTAAATTGGCGTTATAAATAATATCTATCTAACTATTAATCTATTTACTTGGAGAATACACATGAAAAACATTGGCAATTTAGACAAGACTTTACGTATTTTAATTGGCGTTATCGGTATCGCATTAGTGTTTTTTGGACCCCAAACTCCATGGGGGTGGTTAGGCTTAGTGCCACTTGTGACCGGTTTGATCAACTTTTGCCCACTATATAAAATTATTGGCTTAAATACTTTATCATCAAAACCTTAACGGATTAGTAAATACTTTACAGAAATAGCAAGGCGGTATGATATCCGCCTTTTTACCTATTAAAGAAGCACTGAAGTCTAATTGTTTCAAATCGTTAATCCCGTATGTTAAGGTAAGAAAAAAATTTCAGAAAAGGGATTCAAATGAATAATAAAACAGCTACTTTCATTTTTTATGCACTTGTTAGTGCAATACTCATCGCGCTATTTCATTTTTATGTGACAGACCTTTTTAAAACCCCTTGGATAGCAGCTTTAGCTCTGGCAAGCTTCAGTTTTCTATTGATTTTTTTCATGCCGAAACAAAATCAAACGACGCAAGATGAAACTACCGAATCACAACCTGAAAATCAATTTGCTAAAATAGGTGAAGCAATTGGCATTAAAGCCAGTGAATTAGCGATAAATTCAGCAGAGATTAGTTTTTTCTTAGACCAATTAAGTACAGCAATTGAACATTCAAGTGAAGATGTTGATCGCCTAGCGACAGCAGCAGAGCAAATGTCTGTTAATAGCAAACAAATAAACGATAATGCTAGTTTAGCGTCACAACAAGCTAACAAAGCGATGACAGCTAGTTCCGCAAGCTCTGAACAATTAACGGATAACATCACTGTCGTTCATCAACTTAATGTATCGGTGAATAGTGCTGCTGATAAAATAAAATTACTCGAGCAAAAGGCATCTGAAATTCAAAGTATCACTGATGTTATTGATGGCATATCTTCACAAACAAATTTATTAGCATTAAATGCTGCCATTGAAGCCGCTAGAGCGGGTGAACAAGGTCGAGGTTTTGCTGTAGTGGCCGATGAAGTAAGAGCTTTAGCTGCAAAAACAGCCGATGCAACGAAACAAATTGGCGATATGTTGAATCAAATTAGTAATGAAACCAACGAAACGACGGCTGTAATGACCACCATTGTGCAACAAACAGATAGCGTTGTTAATACCATGACCGACTTATCACAATCCTTCGCGGATATTGACGAATTAATGGCCGACTCATCAGAGGCCAGTGCCCACATAAGCCACGCATTAGCAGAACAAGACTCAGCCGCTGCTGAAATATCATCTTCAGTGGTGAATTTACATGATTTTCTTATTGATAAGAGTAAAGAAACTCACACTGTATCAAACCAATCGCAACAGCTTTCTAATGACACTGAATCCATTTTTGTTCACTTGTCTGAATTTGGAGGTGATACCTTTGTAAATAGTATGTGCCGCCAAGCAGAGTTAGCAGCAAAACACGTGAGTGAATTGTTTGAAGAAAGTATAGCTAACAATAAGATCTCACTTCATCAATTATTCGATTTTAATTACAAGCCACTAGGCAATACAACACCACCAAAATTTACCACAGCTTTTGATCAGTTTACTGACAGACATTTACCAGGTATTCAAGAACCATTACTGCAAGAGCATTCAGAAATGATATATGCTGGAGCCGTCGATATTAATGGCTATTTTCCTACCCATAATAAATGCTTCTCAAAGCCACTGACCGGGAATGCTGAAATAGACATGTTGAATAGCCGAACTAAACGTATGTTTAATGATCCAACAGGTATACGCTGTGGCCAACACACAGACAAGTTTTTATTACAAACTTATAAGCGTGATACCGGCGAAATTATGCATGATGTGTCCGCACCCATTTTTGTACAAGGAAAGCATTGGGGCGGTTTTAGAATCGGTTTCAAAGCCAACTAAGCCATTGTATAAAGAGAAATTATTCATTTTTCGACTAAAGTCTAAGTTAATATGACATTTTCTAGACTTAGGTCTAATTCCTTTTCATGACGAAAAATCCTACCTTATTACCAGAAAAATAAGTAAGCATCACTTTGACAATAAGTTAAAGAATAGATGTAACAAAAAATAAGCTAAAAAGCCAAAGAGCTCAGCTTACAACTAATACACAACACAAAAATGGGAACAAACAATGTCACTTTTTAATAAGAGTAAATTACTAGTAGCCACAGGTTTATTAACTATGGCAGGCGCAGCTAACGCTGGTTACACTTTCGACTTAACTCCTGATGACAAAATCACTTTTGGTGGTTACATCAAAGCAGACCTTCGCTACACTGATGGTAACATTGCAGCAAGAGAATACTGGATTGGTACTGCTGGTACTACATCACAAGAAAGTATCTCAAACGTTCGTGGTCATGTGAATGAAACACGTTTCAATGCCAAATATGTACATGGCGATGTAACTGGCTTTATCGAAATGGATTTTTTCGGTACTGCGACAACTGGTGGTGCTAACGCTAACGAACAATTTTCAAACTCTTCTAACCCACGTTTACGTCATGCATTTATCAAATATAAAAAGGTACTTGTAGGTCAAACTTGGACTACTTTCCAAAACACTAGTGCACTTGCTGAAGCGGCTGATTTTGGTGGACCATTAGTTTCTGCTGCATTCGTTCGTCAAACTCAAATTCGTTATACTGATGGTGCTTTACAAGTTTCATTAGAAAACCCTGAAACTCGTGGCGGTATCACTGGTGATGACAGCTTACCTGACGTTATTGCTAAATATACCTTTAAAGATGATTGGGGTAATATCTCAGTAGCTGGTGTATTACGCAAATTAAACTCTACTGCCACAGGCAATGAGACAGCGTTTGGTTACGGTATTGCTGGTCGTATCAAAACTGTTGGTAAAGATGATTTCCGCTTTCAACTACATGCTGGTGAAACAGGTCGTTACGTAGGTGTAGCTGCAGCAAATGATATCACTAATGGTAAAGTTGAAGAAACTACTGCAATCTCTGTAGCTTACCGTCATTTCTGGAATGACGATACTCGTAGTACTGTTTTCTACGGCAATACTACAACTGACGAATCAGATATCGATAACACTCATTGGGGCGTTAACGTTTTCAAAAACTACACCAAGCAGTTATCTTTCGGTCTTGAGGTAGGTAATTTTGAAATGGATCAAGCAAATGCTGATTCAAACTACGTACAATTATCAGCTAAATACGTTTTATAGTTTTAGCGACAACCTAACTACCTTGCGTTAGTTGACCTCCAACCGAGGTTATTTTTGAGGGAAGCATTTGCTTCCCTTTTTTTTGCTAAAAATTTACCCTTAGTTAGCCTAAGGAAACTTATATTATCGTGATATAGATCAAGGCCTTATGGATAAACAGAGCCTAAACTCTTTAAGTCTAGTTAGATTTCTAACCCATTTTTTAATAGCAAACATCCTCACAAAAAGTGCTTCTTTCATTTTTTTTACTTTTAGGGATAAATTTAGCTCTGCTTTTATTAAAATAGTCTAGACTTAATGTATATCACTCTCATTTTAAAAGGGATTTTATGTTTTTATTGCGTAAGTATACTATTAAACATCGCTTAGTATTGCTGCTGGTATTTGTGTTAGCAGGATTGATCATTTTAAGCTCTATAAGTTTATCAAAAGCATACCAATCGCTTCTGCAGCAAAAGTACAGTGCGAACAAGCAAGTTGTAGAAACAGCTTTTAGTGTGGTAAAACACTATTATCAACAACAAAGTGATGGGGCTTTAACTGAAGTACAAGCTAAAAAACAAGCTATTTCGGTAGTTAACAGCCTTAGATATGACAATGGTAATTATTTTTGGATCAATGACTTTTCACCAACCATTATCATGCACCCCATTAAAGCCTCATTAATAGGTAAAAATGTTGCTAATCTTAAAGATGTTGACGGTTTAAATATTTTCGTTGAAATGGTGAATGTAGTTAAAGCAAACGGCCAAGGGTTTATACCTTACAAATGGCCCAAACCTGGTGTTGATGATGCTGTTGATAAAATATCATTTGTTAAAGGCTTTACCCCATGGCAATGGGTTATTGGCTCTGGCACTTATATTGATGATATAGATGCTATTTTTTCCTCTCAACGTAATACATTACTTTCTTACGCACTAATCATTGTGATCATTATTGCGATGCTAGGCTACCTTATTGGGAAAAGTATTATTACACCAACCCATGCTGCTTCTGATTTAATGAAGGATATCGCCCAAGGTGAAGGCGATTTAACGCGTAAGTTGGACAGTAACGGTCATGATGAAGTATCACGTTTAGCCCATTATTTTAATGAGTTCACCCAAAAAATGCGAGCATCACTCTCTGATGTTTCAGACAACGCTCATCAAGTGCTAGAGCATGCTGAATCTGTAGCCGATGCCAGTCAAAATGCCCAATCCTTAACTCAAAATCAAAATGATATTACTGTGCAAGTTGCCACGGCGATGGAGCAAATGACGTCACAAATTCGTGATGTGAGCAATAATGCGAATTCTGCCGAACAAGCCGCTAACGACGCCAGGGTGAATACCTCTGCTGGTAAAGCAGTAGTTTCCAGTACTATTGACCAAATGCAGTCTTTATCAAGTAATATTGATGAGGTATCACAAGTTATTGCTAGCCTAGCCTCTGAAAGCGACAATATTGGCTCTGTACTTGATGTAATTCGTGGTATTGCTGAACAAACAAACCTATTAGCACTTAACGCCGCAATAGAAGCCGCCCGCGCAGGCGAGCAAGGGAGAGGTTTTGCCGTAGTTGCCGATGAAGTGCGTACCTTAGCTAATCGCACAGAACAAAGTACCAATGAAATTCAGCAAATGATTCAAATATTACAAACGGGAGCCCAAGCAGCTGTTTCTGCAGTCAAAATTAGTCAAACAATTTCTAGTCAAGCTGTTGAACAAACGAGTAAAGCTGATGATTCTTTATCTGAAATTGATAGATTAATGGAAGTAATTTCTGAAATGAATACCCAGATTGCTCGTGCCACAGAGCAGCAAACCCAAGCCGCTGATGAGGTTAACCTACGGATTAATGATCTAGCTTGCATGACCGATGAGTCATTAGCCACTTCAGAACAATTGAGTAGCGCCAGTTTACAACTCAAATCGAGCAGTAACAACATGTCTGAGGTAGTCGGTAGATTTAAGTTTTAATCACACATAAAAAAAGCCAGTGATAGGTTTCTGTCGAGGGAAAGTATCACTGGCTAATTTTATAGTCGTTCTGATTAACAAAATAGTACGCCTGCACAAAAAGTGTAGCTTAGTGGTCATGGTCCTGAAGCATAACCACTAAGTTTCCAACTTTTTTATTGATTAAAACGATTGAGAGAGCATTCACCCGCCCTAACCAACAATCAAATGATAATGATTCTCAATTACATCGTCAAGTATTATTTATCAATCTCTGAGTATACTCTTCAAGTGCTACTTCTTTAGCTTGGCAAATGCATCGGCAAAAGCATTACCCATCGCCGCATTATCAATTTTTTGCACTTTTGGTTTGTGCTGCTTCCGTTGGTTCGGTTCTTGTGATTTAACGTTTGCAGTTTGTTGATTAGGTTTATTCTTGTGATTTCCCGTCTGTTGTTTTACTTTCGAGTTTTGCTCACTGACATTATCATTTAAACGCATCGTTAAACTAATGCGTTTACGCGCAACGTCCACTTCTAGCACTTTCACTTTGACAATTTCGCCTGCTTTCAGAAACTCACTTGGATCACTAATAAATTTATCCGTAATTGCTGATATATGTACTAAACCATCTTGATGTACACCAACATCAACAAAGGCGCCAAAATTAGCGACGTTAGAAATAATCCCTTCGAGTATCATGCCTACCTTTAAATCTGCTATTTGATTAACGCCATCAGCAAAAGCAGCAGTTTTAAATTCAGGTCTAGGATCACGACTTGGTTTAGCTAATTCAGCAATAATATCTTTTATTGTCACTTCACCAAATTCTTCAGTGGCTAATTCATCAATATTCAGTTGTGTTAATTGCTCACTATTATTGAGTAAACTCGCACTATCAATATTCAATTGCTCAATAATTTTTTCAACAATTGGATAAGTTTCTGGGTGAACTGCACATTGATCTAGCGGGTTATCACCACCACTAATTCGTAAGAAACCTGCAGATTGTTCAAACGCTTTTGGCCCTAAACGTGCTACCTTTTTCAATTGTTTACGATTGGTAAAAGCACCCTGCTCATCTCTATAATGCACAATGTTATTGGCCATTGTTTTATTTAAACCCGCCACACGCGTTAATAAAGCCGCCGAAGCACTATTGAGATCAACACCAACAGCATTTACACAGTCTTCTACTACATTATCAAGACTTTGACTTAACTGACTTTGGCTAACATCATGCTGATATTGTCCGACACCAATAGCTTTTGGATCTATTTTTACTAATTCAGCTAATGGATCTTGCAGGCGTCTAGCAATCGACACGGCACCACGTATGGACACGTCTAAGTCAGGAAATTCGATAGCAGCAAATTCTGAGGCTGAATAAACAGATGCACCCGCTTCTGAAACCACCATCTTTTTAACTTTTTGTGATTCAAATTGACTAATAACCTCGCTAGCTAACTTATCACTTTCCCGTGAGCCTGTTCCGTTGCCAATAGCAATGAGCTCAACTTTATATTGTCGGCATATATTAACTAAGGTACGCACTGACTTATCCCAATGGTTTTGCGGCGCATGAGGAAAAATAGTCGTGGTGTGTATTAACTTACCGGTACTATCAACGATGGCAATTTTACAGCCAGTACGTAAACCAGGATCTAAACCTAAGGTAACTTTTGCGCCCGCAGGTGCAGCCATTAGTAAATCAGTAAGGTTTGTCGCAAAAACTTTAATTGCTTGCTGTTCAGCTTGCTCACGTTGCTGCCCTAGAAGTTCATTAGTTAAACTAACACTTAACTTAGTTTTCCAAGCCAATCGCACTGTATTTGTTAAAAAGCTTGCCGCCGCTTGCCCAGTAAGTCGTAACGTTAAATGCTCACTGATAATTTGTTCTGCACTTGAAACACTTGTGCTTTCTTGCCCTGGATCTACATCAATTTTTAACTGTAAGAAACCTTCATTTCGCCCACGTAGCATCGCTAACAGTCGGTGTGACGGCACGGTCTTTAATTTCTCACTATGATCGAAATAATCACGAAACTTTACTGCCGCTTGCTCTTGGCCTTTTACGAGTTTGGCAGTTAAATGCGCTTGCTGTAATATGTGATTACGCAATTTTTGTAAAAGATTAGCATCCTCACAAAAACGCTCTGCTAAAATAGAACTTGCACCATCGAGTACCGCTTTAACATCCTCAAAACCAGCTGACTTGTTCAAATAAGATAAAGCTTCTTGTTCAGGCTTAAGTTGCCAATTGTTAAATAAGCTATTTGCTAAGGGTTCAAGTCCAGCTTCGATGGCCATTTGCCCTTTAGTACGACGTTTAGGTTTAAAAGGTAAGTATAAATCTTCAAGGCGAGTTTTATTATCCGCACTAGAAATTTGTTTAGCTAACTCAGGCGTTAATTTATCTTGCTGTTTAATACTTGTTAATATCACCTGACGACGGGCATCTAAATCACGTAAATAGCTTAAACGCTGCGCTAAATGACGTAGATGATTGTCATCTAGTCCTTGCGTTGCTTCTTTCCTGTAGCGAGCAATAAATGGTACCGTATCTCCTCCATCTAATAGCGAAATGGCAATATTGACTTGATTAGGTTTGACGTTAAGTTCTTGAGCGATTTGTTCGGCAATGGCTGACATTAATTTACAGTTCCGGTTTTAGTGCTAGAATTTTCTTGAATAAAGTTGATCATACCAGAAACTTACTTAGGCTGAAATTGAACTTTAATTGAAAAGTATTAGCAGCAACACCGCATCTTTAGCTTACTTGGGTTAGAATATCATTAACCAACTAATGCAAATAACCCCAAGGAATCAAATGAAAGCGTTATTAACTGCACAAGATCAAGGCACTCCTCTTTTTGTCTTTGAACAAAAACATTCTTTCGAGTCTTGGTTATCAAAACAACCGGCATTTAGTCAAAACTGGATTAAACACACCAGCTTTTCCGGTAACGGTTTAGCATTAATTCCCAATGAACAGGGTGAATTAGCTCAGGCACTTTTTATTGTAGACGACGCCAGTGATTTTTTTGCTTGCGGTGATTTAATAAAAAAGCTTCCTGCAGGACAATATCTTTTATTTGCAGAAGAAGCTCATAAAAAAGCCATTTGTTTTGCCTGGCTAATAGGTGCGTATTCGTATACTCGTTATGTGACTACAACTCCCCATAAACAACCTTTACCAACATTAGCCGTTAATGATCAAACACTGGTAGATAGCGCCATAAAGTATGCTGAAGCAACAGCGTTAGTACGCGATCTTATCAATACACCCGCCGCTGATATGATGCCCATAAATTTAGGTGAAAGTGCACAAGCATTGACTGATAATTTTGGCGGAAAACTTAAACAAATTGTTGGTGACGATTTACTCACTGAAAACTACCCGACTATTCATGCCGTTGGGCGTGCAAGTATTCACCAACCACGATTGCTTGATTTATCTTGGGGTAACAAAAGTCACCCTAAAATCACGTTAGTAGGTAAAGGCGTATGCTTTGACAGCGGAGGCTTAGATTTAAAACCTTCTGCGGGCATGCGAAATATGAAAAAAGATATGGGTGGCTCAGCACATGTGCTTGGCTTAGCGCACTTAATTATGTCGCATAATTTACCTGTTAATTTAAGAGTATTAATTCCTGCGGTTGAAAACGCCGTGTCAAACAACGCCATGCGCCCAGGAGATGTATTAACAACACGCAGTGGCTTGACTGTAGAAATAGACAATACTGACGCTGAGGGCCGATTAGTCTTATGTGATGCATTAAGTGAAGCCGATGTAGATTCACCCGAATTAATCATCGACTTTGCAACACTAACCGGCGCCATGCGAGTGGCTTTAGGAACAGAGTTACCCGGCTTCTTTTCAACCTGTGATGATATTGCAACAGGCATAACGAATGCGGGCAGTAAAATTAGTGATCCCGTTTGGCGTATGCCGCTTTATGAACCTTATAACGACCTCTTTAAAAGTACGATTGCCGATATGACTAACTGCTCTGCAACACCTTTTGGTGGTGCTATTACTGCTGCCCTTTATTTACAAAAATTCGT
>JAWUXK010000047.1:0-14536 GCA_034111385.1 Colwellia sp.
GCGAGTAATAAAGGCAGGAGAGTCAGATCTCGTCTCTTATTCATTTGCTTTACCTTCTTGGATAAAGTCTCCGATAACCTTAACTGCTACATTAAAGTATAGAAAATTAAATGAACGTTATGCGCGTTGGGCGCTGAAAGAGAAGTACGTTGAAATTCCTGTAGTCAATATTGCTTGGGATAGCCTATCCATTCCCGTAAAAATAAGACAAGAAGTTGAAGACAATAAACGAATAAATGAATAAATGAATAAATGAATAATAAACTTAGTAGGATCGAATACTTAGCAATCATGACTTTCATCTTTATTGCTATAGCTTAAGAATATACTTAACGCTCCTTCGATTGATGTTTTCAACTGTTTAACACTATCAAGGGCGGATAAATATCCTGCTGATTAGATACTTATCAATATGGTCAAATTGCGCGGTATATTAATTTAATAAAGTAGTTATTTTGTACATAAAAAAACCGAGCCAAGCTCGGTTTCAATTACAATCTCGTTATTACTGATTCAATTAACAATCTGTAACATCACTAGAAACGTCAGGTCTTGTTTCTGCGTCAGTTACTGCATTATTATACACTGCTACGCAATTAGCCTTTACCGTTGCATCTACATGTTCAAAAGTACCCGCTGTTCCACTCACTTCAGCTATCTCTGGATCTAACTCTAATAAATCTCCAATAGAAGCATTTGTAGGCCAACCGTAATTTAAATTAATTGTTGTACCACCAACAGTAACCTCTTGTCCTGTACCAGCAGCAGCTGTTTTCCCTGATACTAACGCTTTAGCATGTGCCATATCCGCAGCCGAATTAATTGACCCTTTCACAGCTTCCATCACAGAAGCTCTGGCATCAGAAGTCAAATCAATAAACTTAGGTGCTGCCGTAACCGCTAAAATACCTAAAATGACAATAACAACTACTAATTCTATTAGCGTAAAACCTTGTTGCTTATTTGTTTGTTGAGTGTTTGAAAATGTATTTGAACGCATAGTTTTTCCTTTTCTTTTAATTTTTAATTTTTAATTTCTAATTTCTAATTTCTAATTTCTAATTTCTAATTTCTAATTTCTAATTATTATTAATATTTACCACTACCGAGCTATTCGCATTGTTGTAGTAAAAATTATTACCTACGGTATCATCTGCCGGTTCCGTATAATCACCACTAGCATTTTGGCCTAAAGATTCTCTCAAAAAGTAACCACAAAGGTTGCCATTGACCCTAACAAAGTAATTAATATTTTGATCATCATCATTTAAGTCAGCAATAGTACCGCTAATTGTTGGTGGTTGAGCCAATATACCTTGCCATACCTCAATACAGCGAGCAGCGTTCATACTTGTACCATCATCGTTACTATCAACTAACCCCGTTGGATAACCTGGTCTAATAGTGGTACTAGTGCCTGGTGTGGTTAAATATAGTAGTGTACCATCATAGTCAACACGATTTACGCCACCAACTGTTGGTCGGCCTTCAGCTTCCCATTGCGCTCTAGCTAACGACACACCCGTAGCAAAGCCACCAGCCATTCCTTCAATATTTGCTTGTTTAGCTTGTTCCGTTAAGTCTATAAACTTGGGTATAGCGGTAACCGCTAAAAAGCCTAATATAACGACAACGATAACTAATTCAATTAAAGTAAAACCCTGAGCTTGTTTTATTTTCGCTTTATTCATTTGGGTTCGAATATTCATATTAACCTCATTTTTCCTTAACTTGATTTTATTGTAACAGTGATTTATTTACTAAGTCACTTATTTAAAGACATTAATTACATTTAAATACACTTTTTTAGTGAAATTTTTAATTCATCATCGTTACTTTACTCACCTTGCCGTTAGCACGATCATAATGAAAGTAACTTCCGTCTAGAAGAACATAACGGCATTGTGCTTTTGCCTGATCATTTTTGGTATTCGTATTATCATGAACCTCTATTGCACTAATAGAAAGTTTCATTAAATTCATTGGTGTTTCCATAACCAAATTCCAAATTTTTTCACAAGCCAATTGTTTACTCTTAATATCTATCCAACCTCGATTATTAACGGGTATAGCTTGCTTTTCTTTTTTGTTAAAAGAAGCAAGTTGTACTACATTTGGCTGGTTATCCATAAACCACTGTGCATGCACTGTACTCACTTTAGTATTAAAACTTTGCGCTATCGTGCTAAAGCCAGCATGAGTAAATTGGTCTTCGCTTTTTATATAGTAATTAATAAAAACGCCCATCATCACCCCAACAAGCGTAATAATAACGATAAATTCGGCAAGTGATTTTTCTTTTTTTTCGCTATTCGTTGCCATTACATAAAACCTTTATCGATATCATTCCAACAGTCGCGATTATTTACCCTGCATCGCTGATGCCATATCCCACATTGGAGTAAATATACCTAGTGCTAGCACTAATACCATCGCTGCTACGCCAACTAAAAGTATCGGCTCTATTCGTGCAGTTAACGTACTTAAATCGTAATCAACCTCTCGTTCGTAGTAATCACCTACCTCTTTTAGCAACTCATCAACCCGCCCTGTTTCTTCACCTACCGCAATCATCTGCAGTACCAGTGGTGTAAATAACGTACTAGCAATCGCCGCACGAAGTAGGCTTTCACCACTTTCGATAGCTTGGCGCATAGCAACAATTTTTTCTTGCATATAACTGTTATCAACGGCCTCAGCCACAAGAGTTAAACCTGTTGTCATGGGAACGCCCGATTTCAATATGATACCAAAGCTATGTGAAAATCTAGCTAAAATAGAACGTTCGATAATACTGCCCACCACAGGTAGTTTTATTTTTCGTTTATCCCACTGGAACCGACCTTTCTCGGTTTTAAGTGATTGGCGTATTGCAAAAAAAATGGCAACACAGGCAATTAACATGTAAGGCCAAAAATTGATAAAGAACTCAGAACTATTGATTAGAAATTTAGTTGTTATGGGTAAATCTGCACCCAATTTTGCAAACATATTGGCAAAAGTAGGAATAACAAATATATTCAAGATAACTAATGCAGCGCTAAGCGCAATAATCACCATGGTAGGATAACGTAATGCTGTTTTAATCCGCTTTCTTGTTGCTTGTTCACGCTCTAAATAGGTGGTTAGCTTCAAAAATGACTCTTCAAGTTGACCGGTATTTTCACCCACATGTATTAATGAGACAAATAAAGAGTCAAAAATATCTGGATGCTGATGTAAAGCAGACGAAAGTGTATATCCTCCCTGTAATTGGCCAGAAATTTTAACTAATGCTTTTTTGAGTGGAGGTGAGTTACTCGATTCTTGCATGCCATTTATTGCACGCAGAATAGGAACGCCAGAGCGCATCAAGGCGTACATTTGACGAGAAAAAATAATCAGTTCATCTAATGACACCCGACTAAAACCAAATATTTCACTTATATCTTTTCCTGCAAAACTTTCATTTTGTTTTGTTGAAGCCTCAGAAATTGAAATAGGCGTGATACTTTTACCTAATAACTGTTCAGCAACAGCAGAAGAATTACCCGCTTCGATAGTTCCTGTCACTTGGCTGCCGCTAATATCACGACCAGTATATTTAAATGATGCCATAAATTACTCTTTATTGTGAGCTAGGTCACGTCTACTGTTTCAACTAAACGTAGCACTTCTTCTACTGTTGTTACGCCTTGTATAGCATAGTCAAAAGCGGCTAATGCCAGCGGTGTAAAACTTGGGTTAGCTTTAGACAAATCGGTAAATTCTTGCGCATCATCACGCTTAAGTGCTGCCATCATTGGCTCATTCATTTCTAATAACTCAAACACACCAACTCGACCTTTATAGCCAGTATAATTACAACTTTGACAACCTTTTCCATGAACAAACTTAGCGGTATTAACTTGTTCACCTGCTAAATGTGTTAACCACATTATCTCTTGTTCGTCGGGTTTTTGCTCTTCCACACAGTGTTCACATACACGGCGTACCAAGCGCTGAGCAACAATTGCCCGTACCGAGCTGCCCACTAAAAATCCTGCCGCCCCCATATCGATCAATCGTAGTACACTACTAATTGCATCATTGGTATGCAATGTAGATAAAACTAAGTGACCGGTTAATGCGCCTCGTAAACCAATTTCAACGGTTTCTTGATCACGCATTTCACCTACCATCATAATATCAGGATCTTGACGTAACGCTGTACGTAATACAGTAGAAAAAGTTAAGCCTATTTTAGGATTTACCTGAACCTGATTTATTCGTGACAAGCGATATTCTACCGGATCTTCAACAGTTATAATTTTTTTACTCGCTAGGTTCAACTCACTTAAAGCCCCATATAAGGTAGTGGTTTTACCACTACCCGTCGGACCTGTAACCAACACCATACCATGGGGGCGAGTAATTTGATGACGAACGCGTTTAACTAAATCAGCAGGCATCCCCGTTTCATCTAGTGTTAATAAGCCCGCCGTTTGATCGAGTAGTCTCATAACAACTGACTCACCATACTGTACTGGCATAGTTGATATACGGACATCAATTTCATGCCCCGTAATTTTCATATGAAAACGACCATCTTGAGGAATACGCTTTTCAGAAATATCTAAGCCAGACATAAGCTTTAAGCGTAGCACCATAGCAGAAGCTATTTTATTTTCTTTAAGAATATTCTCCTGCAAAACCCCATCAATACGTTGGCGAATGCGCAGTTGATTTTCATCTGGTTCTATATGAATATCAGAAGCGCGCATTTGTACCGCATCTTCAAATACCGATTGAAGTAATTTACCTACGGTAGCATCACCGGTTTCATCAATAAATGACGTATTTAAATCAAAGCTAGAAGACTTTTCATACTCCTCTTCTAACTGACTAGCAAAAGATTCTATGTCCGCAGTTCGACGATAGAGGCTATCAAATGAATTAAACATTTGAGAGTCCATCACCACAGCGAGTGTTAAACTTTTTGGAGCGAGCATATGCTCTAGCTGATCAATCGCATTTAAATCTGCGGGATCACTCATACCGATTAAAACAGAGTCACCGCGGTCTTCTATAATCAGCGCTCTTAAACGCCTAGCATGTACTTCAGGTAACAAACTCGCTAATTCTGCAGGAATACGGCGTTGACTAAGATCTAAAAAAGGTAAATCAAGTTGCTGTGCTAAAAACTCTAATAATTGTCGCTCAGTTAAATAACTTAATTCAATCAGCGCATCGCCTAGCTTACGACCAGTCGCTTTTTGGCTATTTAATGCCTGCATTAATTGTTCATTGGTAATAATGTGCTCGTGAACCAACAGGTCACCTAAGCGCATTTTTAATTTGGGAGCTACCATATTATTTATTCTCCTAGAGCGTTCATGCGTTGCTGAGCAAATTCTGCTGAAGCAACCGATAAATCAGATTTTGTTAAGGCGAGTCCATATTCCGATGCCGCCAAAGAGAACTGACTGTTTTTGTCATAAATAATCGCTAAGCCCAAATGCCAACGACCACTATATGATTGCATGTCGATTAAAATTTTATACGCTTGAATAGCACTTTCATATTGTTCAATTTGCTGAGATACGTTAGCCAACATAACCTGATACTCCTTCTGTTTGAGCATCGCTAATGGTTTCAAAGTATTATATGCCGCTTCGTGTTGTCCTTGCTGAAGATGAATTCTGGCTTTTAACAAACGTAATTCTTCATCACTTCGATCTAACGAAATACCGCGGGATAGTAAATTTGTTGCTTGTTGATACGATTTTCGCCCAAACCATAAAGCGGCCAGCTTTTTACGCGCTTGTTTATGGGTTGGGTCAACAATTAAGACTTCTTCAAATAACTGTTCGGCTTTAATTATATTATTAATTTTTATTGCCTTCTCTGCTCTAACTAGCTTTTGCGCAACTAACTCTTTTGGCGTCAACTGCCGACGAGACACCGACATTTTACTTTCGGTTGGAGCAATAACGACAGGCACTTTAGTTAAAGTACTAACCTGTTTAGGCTTCACCGATTGGGGTTTAACTAATGTTTTTTTCTCGACAATTTTATCTACTGGGAGCTCGGCCAAATTAGATTCATTATTCACTACTGTTTTTTGTGTCAACTCTACTATTGGCGTAGGTTTAGGTTCAAGTATCAACTCTTTGCGCTCAAGTGCTTGTTGAGCAATTTTTAACGTTTCAACAGGTTGTTCAGTTACATCCTGAACTACATTGATTTCAGGGGTTTGAATTTGCTCTTTAACGGTTAAGTCGCTAGGCGTTGCTTGCCCCTGTAAATTCCATACATAGAAGCCCAGTAAATTTAAACTCACCAATACTGCTAAACTAATTAAAATAATTTTTAGGGTCGATGGCTTGTTGTTGTTGGCTACCGGCACAGCGGCCTGCCCCTGCACTGGTGCTCTTTGATCTAAATCTTTAAGCATCTGATTAATAACACTCACCATGACACTCCTGATAAATAACGGGTATAAGCATAATCCCCAAGCATTAATAACAATAAAGCCAGAGCAGAAAGTAAAAGAATGTTTTTTGCATTTAAACGAGTAAAACTATAATTTTTAGAGTTAATTCCTTCTGTATCTTTTATTGCAGCGGCTAACTGTTTTTTCGTCATTAGGTAATTACCTTGCCCGTAACATAACATCAACATTTTATGACATATTACATTAACCAAACGCGGTATACCGTTGCTGGCTTTGGTGATTCTTTTGCATAATTTTGTTGAGAATAATGATGCTCCTTTATAGCCCGCAACCTGCAACCTGTGTTGTATATACTGCTGAACTTCTTCTGCCTTCATTGCCCGTAGCTGATAAGAAAATGTTATTCGTTGGCGCAGCTGTCTAAACTCTGTTTGTGCTAAACGTTGATCTAACTCTGGTTGAGCAAACAATACTACTTGCAATAATTTACGGGTTTCTGTTTCTAAATTAGTAAATAAACGCAATGCTTCTAAACTCGCTTCTGGCAATGCTTGTGCTTCATCAAGTATTAACACAACAGAATGACCTTTAGCATGTAATTCTAATAATCGGTTTTGAATACGCTGCGTTAATAATTGCACCGACATACGTTGGGCTTGTTTAACCCCTAATTCAATAGCAACAGCACGTCGTAATTCATCAGGGTTTAAATAAGGATTCGGAATATAAGCGGTGATAAAATGTTCGGGAATTTCATTGAGTAGTTTGCGACATAATAGTGTTTTTCCTGTACCCACTTCACCAATAACTTTGATGAAGCCTTCCCCTGTTTTTAACGCTGTCATTAACACCGCCATCGCCTCATTATGAGGCTCAAGCGCTAAAAAAAAATTTGTGTTTGGTGTTAGTGTAAAAGGTAGTTCTGTAAAACCAAAGTGGTACAAGTACATAAATTACAAACTTTACTATTCGCCATCTACATCTACAGGTTCATCTTCATCAGGGAACCATTTATGTAATAAAGATCGAGCATCTTGAAGTTGTGTTTTCCACGTATCCTGACCAATAACTACAGGTTTAAGTAAAATAACTAATTCACGCTTTTGTGTAACTTCACTCTCACTTTTAAACAAACTACCAAGAAACGGAATATCACCTAATAAAGGTGTTTTAGATTCTTGATCTGTTTTATACGATTCTATTAAACCGCCGATAACAACTATTTCGCCTGATTTGGCGCGAATGATAGTATCAGACTCTCTCACTCGACTTTGTGCCAGCGGTAAAATTAATTGCTGATCACCAACCTGTATTACCTTGTTTTGTTCATCTGTTAGGGTAACGGATGGGTGTACGTGTAAAATAACGTTGCCATCTTTATCAATTTGCGGGGTAACATCTAAAGCAACACCAGAAAAGAAAGGCGTCAATTCAACTTCAGGTGTAGTCGTTGTTGAAGTGCCTGTAGTCGTCGTGCTAGATACATCTGTCACAAAGTATTCATCTTCACCAACTTTAATCACTGCTTTTTGATTATTAGTAGCTGTTATTCTCGGGCTAGATAATACTTGTACATTACCTTGTGTTTGTAATAAATCAATCACACCACTAAAATCAGGACCAGAAAAGCTTACCGCAGTAGCACCACCAATATTACCGCTAATCGAATTACCGGCAATATTTCCACTGGTACTAAAGGTAAAATCAGTACTACCAATACTACCTAAAACCTCATTCCAATTCACACCTTGTTGGTATTCATCGTTTAAGGTAACTTCCATTATTTTAGCTTCTATAATAACTTGGCGATGTAAATGCGTTTCGGTATCACTGATAAACTTTTTAACCGCTGTTATTTCTGCGGGTAAACCACGTACTGTCACGAGGCCTGCTTGTGGTGAAATAATGACTGAACGCCCACCTGTAGTGCCAACAAATGAAGTTAATGTATCTTTGAGTTCAGTCCAAAAATCAGATTCATTTTCCGTATAAATATTAATTCCACTATTGCTGTTTTGATTACTGTTACTGCTGTTATTATTGTTGCTGCTACTATTATTGTTACTACTGCTATTATTGTTACTGCTGCTATTACTGTTACTATTTGGATCATTTTCTGAGACACCACCTGAATTAATGCTGGTGCTAGAGGTACCAAATCTTTTTAAGAACAAATAATTTAATGCGATTGTTTCAGTGCGAATACCAGCAGGATAAACTTGAATCACATTGCCACTGCGGCGAATATCAAAACCATAAATATCTTCTACAACCGCTAACACTTCAGTGAGGGTTACATCCGTTAAACTCAGAGAAATGCTGCCACTAACTTCTGGGTGAACAGCAATACTATAAGTTGAGCCCTCAGCAATAGCCGTGAAGAAGTCTTTCGCACCTACTGAGGTCGCTGAAACTTCCAATCTTTTTTCTGACAACAAACCTTGCTTCGCTTGCGCCATGTTTTCTTGCATTAGCTCTTGTTGTACCGAGTTTGGTACCTGTGTTAATGGCTTAGGGCTATTTAACTCGTTTGTTTCATTAAGGGCTTGCGCTAAGCCTTCTTTCATATCTGCCGGTTGATCTGGTGTTGTTTGACAACCAGCAAGGGTTAACAACAAAGTAGATAGCGCTATTTTTAGTTTTGACTGTTTCATAATTCAACTTTTTTTATTCTATTTGAATTTAAGGATTCTTTGCGAATTTCATTTCGCTAATAAGCTTTAATTTTCACCAAATTACTTTTAAACACATGTAACTTCAGGCGTTGGGTTTCGCTCCGCAAGATTACACTTTGATCATTCACTGCGGTTAACTGAAATTCACCTATGCGATCAAACGTTTTTAATACTTTTCCATTAATTACCACAGTATGAATACCATCACCATGAATGATTGATTCTAAAACCAATTTTTGACCTTCGGAAGTAACCGATGATGTTGCTCGATGACCAAAAGGACGAGTAGGATCAGTATCGGCTAACACTTGGCTTATCGAGCAAAAAAGTCCCAAAAACACTATAAAAGGAGTAGAAAATTTAAACACCAACAAACTCCTTCTTCGTACCTAAGCTATACATTTCAATTTCAAGCTCGCTATTAGGGTACTCTGTTAATTTAAAGTTAAAGTCTTTCCAAAAGAACTTCCATTGCAACTTTTCAAGTTGGGTTAAATAATCACGCAACTCAAAATAACGACCCGATAATTTAATTTTAATACCATGACGATATAGATTTAAACCGGCTGTGCTTTCATCAAAACCAGCCTGACTCTCACTAGGCTCTTGAACTGAATTAGTCGTCAAATCGTCCTTTGTGCTTGAATCTAATTTAGGCGTGGTTTTTGATAATAATGGTTTAACACCAAGTAATTCAAAGGACAATAATGACACACCTTTTTCAAACTTTAACAAATCTAATAAGGCATAGCGCATCTGAATAGGGCTCATAAAATCACTGGTTAATGTTAATAATTTCTTATCCGTTTTAGCAAGTTTAGTTTCATACTGAGCAATTTTGTTTCTTATATCTTCATTAGGGTCACTATTTAAAGCTGCTTGCAACTCAAGCACAGATATTTTTAAGGTCTGATTAGTTGAACTAAGCTGCGTTATTTTTTTACTGGCTTTGATATTATTGGTCAGTTTAGAATCAATAAATAAATAAAATATAATAAAGATTACCGCGACTAAACCGGTAAGTAATATTAAATACTGCTCTCTGATGGTCAGTTTTAAAAATTTTTCACTGCTTTCTTGCCATTTTTGATTCATTGTAATGACACCCCTTCAACTTTAGAGCTAACCATAAACTCAGTGATACGCTGTTCATTTTCTGACAGTTTAAAGTGAGAAAATGATTTACCTGATAACAACAATGAATTTTGAAATCCTGCTAACCATGCCGGTACAGCTTCAGGCGCTAATGCTAACCCTGAAAAAGTCATGTTATCATTATTGATATGAATAGTGTTTAAACGAATGTCTTTATGGTGCAATTGCGCCAATTCAGTCATTGCAGTGGCAAAGCCTGCTGAATAGGTTTTATTCGGGTTGGTTAATTTTTCATGTAATGCTTGTTTATTGTTCATTAACACTTTAATTTTCATCAATTTATCCGATAATTCACTATCTACTTTTCGAGATGTTAGCTGTGCGGTTAAATTTTTCATTAATTTATCTTGTTTTACTTTTTCTTTTTGCAACACATTCAATTTTTCTTGAAATGACTGGTGTTGAAAGTCTGTTACTACACCCCACGCCAACATCACTATAAAAGCGACAATCCACAATAAAGCGACTCTTGGTAATGTTAATAAAACTTTTTCAGGTAAAAGCTCTGGTTGTAGTAAATTGATACTGTATTTATTAGCAGCACTATTTACATTAAGGTTAGCTGACATTCAACGCCTCCTGAGTTTGCTCGGCGATTTTAGTCTCATACATAGTTGCTCCAATAGCAGCAGCATGCCCCCTATGTTGCTGATAGGCTTCGGGTAAAGCCAACAAGGTAACCGGAATATAAGAATTTTCAGATAATTTTCGTGCTAAAAAGCCCTCATTGTCTATCGGTAACAGCACTTTAATTTCTTTGATAGGCGCTTGTTTTAATTGGCGTTCAAAAAAATCAGATGAACGTTGAATTTCTAGCGCTAAATTATCAACAACAGCCATTGCCAACTCTTCTTCAGTTTTATGCGCAATTTGAGCGTAACCGCGTAAACGACGATGGAAATATAATTTACCTTCCTTAACAATTAACAATACTATTTCTTCGTTTGGTTGCTGACAAACCAATAAACAAGCATCACTTTGCTTAGCCTGCAAATTAGCAAAAGCAAACTCTACCGTGGTAATACTAGCCACTTCAGCATTATCATTATTTGTTGCGGCTACAATTTCTTTCAATTCATTGATAGGAGCGCAAACCACATTAATTTTTTCTTTACCCCCGGCCAATAATGGCCCATCGAAATAATCTAATACCATGTTATCAGGCGATATACTCACTAAGTCTTTCACTTGCCATTTTAATGCTGAATTCATTTCAGCCGAAGGTACATTAGGCTTATCAACTTGTACAATTTGCGACTGTTGAGCACTAAGAACTATATGGCACTTACCTGTGAAAGCTGTTTCATTGTGCAGATTAGTAATTGCCTGCGAAAAGCCTAACTGATCCACTTTTTTATATTGAAATTTTGAGTCTGAAACTGAAGCACTTTCTTCAGGTGTTGTTGTAACTGCAGAGGGCAGTGAACATAAAGCAATAGATTCATGTTGTAGCGAAATACCAACTAATTGATCTGATTGCTTTTTTGAAAAAATATTATTTATTGATGAGAATAATGACATGTATTTTTATGTTATATTATTATTAGAAATTAAAGACTTAAAATAAGTAAAGTTAACAATATCCTTAATTGGAGTATTGCTGCAAGTATTATTATTAACTTTTAACTATATATTATCATTTTCACACTATGTAATTTATCAACATGAGCATTTTGTCTACATTACAACCACTTCATCACCCCTTATTCAACAAACATAAAGTGCAGGTTGAGATAAAGCGTGACGATATTATTCACCCAATAATTTCAGGTAATAAATGGCGCAAACTGAAATTCAACTTGCGCCATGTACAGCAATCACAAAATATTAACGGCGTACTGAGCTTTGGAGGTTGCTATTCAAATCATATCCATGCGTTAGCATTCGCTTGTTTTGAGCAAAAAATTCCTTGCATCGGTATTATTCGTGGCGAAGTTGAGTCCGCTGATAATTTCACCTTATCTTGGGCAAAACATTGGGGAATGAAATTACACTTTGTAGATCGTAAAACCTATCGTCGCCGCCATGACAGTGACTATATTGCAGAGTTACAACAAAAATTTCCTCATTATTTTATTGTGCCTGAAGGTGGCAGTAATAAACTTGCGATGGCGGGTGTAAGTGAAATCATCACCGAACTAGCACAACAAACTGAGTTTGATACCTTAATAACACCGGTAGGTAGTGGCGGTACATTAGCAGGGCTGATTTGTGGAGACATGCTCAATAACAAGTTGCATAATATACTCGGTATTGCGGTATTAAAGCATGGTGAATACTTAGAGAATGAGATAAATGATTTATTGCCTACAGCCGAAAAAACACATGATAAATGGCAATTATTAACCCAATTTCACCGCGGTGGTTATGCTAAATTTAGCCCTGATGATGTCCAACATATAATAGCGTTTAATCGGGTAACTGGTGTTGATTTTGAGCCGGTTTATTCCGGAAAAATGATCTTAGCTTTTATTGATTTACTTGAGCAAGGTTACTTTAAACATGGTGAAAGAATTGTGTTATTACATACTGGCGGCATGCAAGGGCTAGGCGGTATGATTGAACGTGAAATACTGAAAGCTGATGACTGGTCAATACCGAAGCGAGTCACGACTAAATAAAAGTGCGCCTTCCTTAAAAATAACGTAATAAAAAAACACCGTATTCCCTATTATTAAATAAGAAAAAACGGTGTTTTAAATAGTTTTATTTCTACTACATTCAAATTACATAAGTAACTTAAAGTCAGTAAATTAAAACTTATGCTTCAGCAATAACAATTACTTTAATGCTAGTATCAACATCATGATGCAAGTGAATAGCGATTTCAAATTCGCCTGTTTCACGGATTGCACCTAATGGTAAACGAACTTCAGCTTTAACAACTTCAACGCCAGCAGCGGTGATTGCATCAGCAATGTCACGAGTACCAATAGAACCGAATAATTTACCTTCTTCACCAGATTTTGATGCGATAGTAACTTCACTCAATTCTACAATTTTAGCAGCACGCGCTTCAGCAGCAGCTAAAACTTCAGCTAAGTTAGCTTCTAATTCAGCACGACGTGCTTCAAAGTGCTCAACATTCGCTTGTGATGCAAAAACAGCTTTACCTTGTGGTAATAAGTAGTTGCGTGCATAACCTGATTTAACAGATACCTTGTCACCAAGGCCGCCTAATTTGGCGATTTTGTCTAGAAGAATTACTTCCATAATAAACCCCTTTTAAGCTTACTTGTGTAAGTCAGTGTATGGTAACAATGACAAGTAACGAGCGCGTTTAATCGCACGAGTTAATTGACGTTGATATTTAGCAGCTGTACCAGTGATACGGCTAGGAACAATTTTACCACTTTCAGTGATATAATTTTTTAACGTAGCAACATCTTTATAATCGATAGAAGTTGCGCCTTCCGCTGTGAAGCGACAAAACTTACGACGTCTAAAAAAACGAGACATAATTTTCTCCGAATTTGGTTTTATTCATGTATTAACATAAAAATAAAACACTAATTAATCATTTCTATTTGTTGAGCATGTAAAGCCAATAACGGATTTCCGTTTCTTGATTCATGACGGTTAATAAAACCAGTCACCTTCACCATTTGTCCAACAACTAATTCACGAGTTAAGTGTGATAAATCACCTGTAGCAACAACTTGTATTCTGACAAATGCTTGTCGGTTCATGCCAGCTTCATTTTGTATAGACTTATGATCTATTGAAAACTGACTGTGAACAATACCTGCCGGGCTTGTTGACTGTTTTGCAGCTTTCACCACACTACCTGACAACATAAGGCAATTTTCTTGCAAAAAGTCTTGCGAGTTATCTTGCAAAAAAGTCACAGATTACTTATTCGCTAGCAGCTTCTTCTGACTTTTCTTCTGTAGAAACTTCAGCAGCTTTTGGCGCAGCAACATCTTTCTTAACTTCACGGCGATCGTCACGACGGTCATCTTTAGTCACTGCCATAGGCGATGCTTCAGTTACCGCGTCTTTAGTACGCATAATCATATTACGAATAATAACATCGTTATAACGGAAAGAAGTTTCAAGTTCATCAATAACTGACTGTGGCGCTTCAATGTTCATAAGAACATAGTGGGCTTTATGTAATTTATTGATTGGATATGCTAATTGACGGCGACCCCAGTCTTCAAGACGGTGGATCTTACCTTCAGCAGCATTAATCAAGTCTGTGTAGCGCTGGATAATACCAGTCACTTGTTCACTCTGATCAGGGTGAACCATAAATACGATTTCGTAATGACGCATTACGAGCTCCTTA
>JAWUXK010000048.1:0-9253 GCA_034111385.1 Colwellia sp.
CAAGCGCCGCCTGAAAGAGGGCAAATAGTGGTATTTTTTCCGGTATTAATTGCCATATTTCTAGCGGTTAATAACAATCGTTGAATTTCACTTATTTCATTATCAACACGCATTTTAACTAAAAAACTACTCATACTAGGAAGGGCTATCGCAGATATAATTGCGACAACGGCAATCGCCACTATGACTTCTACTAAAGTAAAGCCGCGTTTGTGACGAGCGGAAGAATTTCCTAACATGTAAGCCATTTTATACCCATTAAATACTGCTTGGACGTTATAGTACTTATATCACTTTATTGGTTAACTCGCCAGTATCTGGTTTTTATCATTATGGATATTTATTGACAGTTAATCTCTTTGTTTCCTCTATTTTCATCAATGCCGTCATTATCAAGATCGCTAGATTGGTATAGCCTACCAGAACGTGCGACAACAATGCCTCTGGAGTTACTTTTATGGGTAGAAGGACAATATCTAAAAGTACCATTGGCTAAACCACTGAGATGACCTGTAGGTTTAAATGTTATTTTATTTCTACTTTTTCCGTAAAGGAGTTTATCACTAGTATTTATTTGTTCTCTTACGCTGATTATTTTTTCATTAGTATCAAACTTTTTATTATCATTTTCATCAACAAAAACACTCAGTTCATTCTGCCATTGGTCAGTGCACTGAAAACTAACATCTAATGGACAAATTATCGCTTTTTGGCCGCTATTAATAGCGGCATTTCTTGTCATGATCAACATACGGTGTAACTTGGAAATTTCATTGTCGACACGCATTTTAATAATAAAATCACTAAAGTTTGGCACGGCGATCAGCGCAAGTATTGAGGTAACTGAAACCGAAACCATTAATTCTATCAGCGTGAAACCTTTTAGCCTGATATTTTTGGCAATGTGGGGGGTAAGTTTAAGCATTAAAAATCCATTTTAATTAACGTCCTTGTAAATTAGGTATAGTTAATAAAAGTGGATTTTGCTAATTATAAGTTGGGAGTGACTAAATATGTGTTAATCATAAATAGTAGGAATAGGCTGGCGTTTATGCTGAGTTCTTTGGTAAATATTAATAACATGATCACGTACTTGAGTTGACACTTCTTTACCTTCAAGAAAATCATCAAGTTGGTCATAGCTAATACCGAGGGCGTCCTCATCTGTTTTACCAGGCTCTAAATCTTCTAAATCAGCTGTAGGTGCTTTTTCAACTAGTATAGAAGGTGCGCCCAAATGATTGGCTAACTTTCTCACTTGTCGTTTAGAAAGACCAAATAACGGTGCTAAATCACAGGCACCGTCGCCCCATTTAGTAAAAAATCCGGTAATATTTTCTGCACTATGGTCAGTACCTAAGACTAAACCACCAATAATTCCAGCGATATGGTATTGAGACACCATGCGTGCTCGTGCTTTCACATTACCTTTTGAAAAGTCTATTTGACTTTTTGACGCTGATAGTAGGTTTGCTCCAGAAAGTGCAGAGACAACTTGTTGGTGAATACCATCAACACCATCGAGTACATTAGTGGTTAAACAATGACTAGGTTGAATAAAGTTTAGTGCTTGTTGGGCGTCATCTTCATCTGCCTGTACACCGTAGGGTAGACGAACAGCAATGAATTGAAATACATTTTCATTACCCTTACTTAATTCGATATTTAATTCAGTGATGGCAAGCTGTGCTAATCGACCACATGTTGACGAATCAACCCCACCACTAATACCCAGAACCAGTGTTTTTAAACCTGAATTTAATAAAGTTGATTTAATAAAGTCAATACGACGGCGAATTTCAAATTGAATATCAATTTCAGGTAAAACTTTCATCTCATCAATAATTGCTTGCTGATCCATGGGCTTCCTACTTTGGTATGGGGATATTAAATAAGGTTTATAGTAACAAAATAAACTTGCTAGCTAAATAATAACAACTGCTTATTGAAAAATAATGATAAACGCGTTGTAATGTTATTAATTACTACTAATTGACTTTTAACTGAGAAATACTATGAAAAAAATTGAAGCTATCATTAAACCATTCAAATTAGATGATGTAAGAGAAGCATTAGGCGAAATTGGTGTTACGGGTATAACTGTCTCTGAGGTTAAGGGCTTTGGTAGACAAAAAGGACATACTGAGCTTTATCGTGGTGCAGAATATATGGTTGATTTTTTACCTAAAGTAAAACTGGAAATTGTTATTGCTAAAGAAAATGTTGAGCGTTGTGTGAATTCTATTTTAGAAGCCGCTCAAACCGGTAAAATTGGTGATGGTAAAATCTTTGTTACTGATGTTGAGCGTGTTATCCGTATAAGAACAGGCGAAGAAAATCAAGAAGCGATATAGAACGGTTTGTCGTAATAGTTTTACTGTCGAATTATTAGTTTTGAGTAACGAAGACAAACATTGTTAGTGTGTACTTCGCAACTCAAAACTTTCGTCAAATAATTAGAAAAATTATTTAACAAGTGAATTGTTTGGATAATTTGCAGCTAAAACTTGTAATGTATTTTTCTTTAAATCCATTAAACCTAACTTGTCATAACACTCAACCATTATCTCTAGTGCCGGTTCTACTTCAGGACTAGGTGTGAAATATTCAAGAATATATCTTCCTCTATTCGCTGCTGATGCATAGGCTTCGCGTTTTAAATAAAAATTAGCGACTGACAATTCATATTTGGCTAATCGAGATTTTATATCAATCATGCGTTTTCGAGAGTCTGCTGCATATTTACTGTCAGGATAGTTAGTTATAACGTGCTTTAAGTCATTAAAGGCTTCACGTGATGCACTGGGATCTCTATCCGAACGGTCTATACCCGCAATATCTTGAAATAAATTCGCTTCGGTAGATAAATTGATTAATGCTCGCATGTAGTAAACATAATCAACATTAGGGTTATTCGGATTTAATCGTAAAAATCGATCCGCTAAGGCGATGCCTTGTGCAGAATCACCTACTTTGTAATAGGCATAAATTAAATCTAGTTGCACTTGATGAGATATAGGACCAAAGGGGAAGCGGGAATCAATAGCACTTAATGTTAAAATAGCTTTTTGATATAAACCGTTTTCCAGAGATGTTCTGGCGTCTACAAATAATGCCTGTGCTGATTTATCAGGTACTATTTCAACTTCCTTTTCCAATGAGGAACAGCCAGCCATAACAAGCGCCAATGCGATAAAAATTATTTTTGTTGTCAATTTTTCCATAGAATTTGTTATTACGCCTTTTATTTCTGGTTAAATAAGTATGAAAGCCCTTAACAAAAAGGGTAAAATGAGCTTATTCTACTTAGTGCATGCTCTAGTTTACGCATTCTAACCTAGCATTTTCGCTAGTACAATGACGAGTTGCACAACGTTAAAAATTTAAAGAGAGTTTAATGGCTGAAATAATTCAACATAAAGATATTGTTCCTGATTCGTGTTTAGGTAAACGCTTTGACCAAACTTTAGCGATAATGTTCCCTGACTATTCACGTTCAAGGTTAAAAGATTGGATCTTAGCTGGAAGTGTCAGTGTCAATGGCGAAGTTTTAACGCGTGCACGAGAAAAAATGTATGGTGGCGAAAGTATCGCTATTGATGCCGAAGTTGAAGCTGAACAACGGTTTGAAGCACAAAATATCGCATTAGATATTGTCTATGAAGATGATGATATTTTAGTGATTAATAAACCTGCGGGTTTAGTTGTTCACCCCGGAGCAGGTAACCCTGACGGTACTGTATTAAATGCATTACTACATCACCATCCTGCTATAGAAGTTGTGCCTCGTGCGGGTATTGTTCATCGTTTGGATAAAGACACTACTGGTTTAATGGTGGTGGCTAAAACTATTGCCGCACAAACCAACTTAGTAGAATCTTTACAATTAAGAGAAATAACACGTGAGTACGAAGCGGTTGCTAGTGGTTTAATGACTGCAGGTGGGCTTGTGGATGAACCCATAGGACGCCATGCCACTAAACGAACTCATATGGCCGTGACGATGTCAGGTAGACCTTCCGTAACGCATTATCGAGTTATGGAAAAGTACCGTCTACATACACGTTTGCGATTACGCCTTGAAACGGGCCGAACCCATCAAATTCGTGTACATATGGCACATATTACCCATCCACTTGTTGGCGACCCTGTTTATGGCGGAAGACCACGTCCACCTAAAAATGCTACACCTGAGTTGTTAACTAAATTACGTAGCTTTAAGCGTCAAGCATTACATGCTGCTATGCTGTCTTTATATCACCCTATCACAGGAGAATTAATGACTTGGCATGCTGATTTACCTGATGATTTTGTGGAATTGATTGAACTTCTACAGGCCGATAACAAGCTTAATGCCCAAGAAGAGTATTAAGTATTAAAGATCAATGTTTCGAATCTCTAATCTCTAGAGCAAATTCAGCAATTGAATTTGCTCTATGGTATGGGCATTCTAAATTAGAAAATAACTACCTTGATGATAAGGTACTCGCTATGCAAACCACGCGTGTATCGCCTAAGAAAATACCTGTTGATAATGTTACCGCTTATAAAAACTTTAATTTAGGCTTGCATGTGGGAGATTGCGTTGAGCAGGTTGAGAAAAATCGTCAATATCTACAAGAATTACTCCCCTTAAAAACCCGTATTCAGTGGCTTGAACAAGTTCATGGCGATACAGTGGTTAATATACAGAGAGTAACGAAGCAACCTATTGTGGCTGATGCAATGGTTACTCGTGAAAAAAATATTGCGTTAGCCATAATGACCGCAGATTGTCTGCCTATTTTATTAGTATCAAGTAATGGCGATGAAATAGCCGCCATACATGGTGGTTGGCGTCCTCTTGGGGCTAATATTATTACTAATACAGTAAGTAAAATGCACGCCGCTGCAGGTGAAATTTATGCTTGGCTGGGACCTTGTATTGGGAAAAAAGTATTCGAAGTGGGGTACGATGTGCAAAAGGTCTTTGCAGAAAAAGACGATATATTTTCTCAGGCGTTTTGTAAGCAAGATAATGGTAAATACTTAGCTGACTTGCATAAAATAGCAACCATACAATTAAACCAATTAGGTATTACCAAGATAAGCCATTTATCAGAGTGTACCTATTCTGAACCAGAAAAATATTATTCTTATCGAAAAGCATCTACTACCGGTCGCATGGCATCTGTTATTACCTTATTGTAATTTTCCAATAAAAAGTTAAGTTTTCTTGTTACCAATCAAAGTTGTGTTTGATCAACCATTGAAAAAGTAGACCCTTGTCCTAATGTTATAAGTAACTATTTCAAAGTGTGTTCAATACATATAAGTCCAGTAACATGGCAGGAGAACATTTATGCGTTTAGATCGATTCACCCAATCCTTTCAAGAGTCTATTGCCGATGCTCAGTCATTAGCATTAGGTCGAGATCATCAATTTATCGAACCATTACATTTGATGATGGCACTGTTAAATCAAAATGGGAACTCTATTATTCCTTTATTGAAAAGTGCCGGTGTTGATGTACGTACCTTACGTGTAGAGGTTGAACAAGCGTTAAAATCTTTAGCACAAATTGAAGATTCTGCAGGCGATGTTCAACTATCTTCGGCGTCAGGTAAATTGTTTAATTTATGTGACAAGCATGCTCAAAAAATGTCAGATAAATACATCTCATCAGAAATGTTTTTGTTAGCAGCACTTCAAGATAAAGGGGCGTTAGGTGATATTCTTCAACGACTAGGCGCAAATGAACAACGGATTAAAGCGGCAATCGAACATGTACGTGGAGGGCAAAAAGTGGAAGACCAAAATGCTGAAGATGTTCGTCAAGCATTGCAAAAATTTACCGTTGATTTAACCGAACGTGCAGCAGAAGGAAAATTAGATCCAGTAATAGGTCGCGATGATGAAATTCGACGTACCTTACAAGTATTACAACGCCGCACAAAAAACAATCCTGTTTTGATTGGAGCACCCGGTGTAGGTAAAACAGCAATTGCAGAAGGGTTAGCCCAAAGAATAGTGGATCATGAAGTACCTGAAGGTTTGAAAAACAAACGTGTATTGTCTTTAGATATGGGGGCGTTAATTGCGGGTGCAAAATATCGTGGCGAATTTGAAGAGCGTTTAAAGGCAGTATTAAGTGAGCTTGCACAAGAAGAAGGGCAAGTTATTCTTTTTATAGATGAATTACATACCATGGTTGGCGCAGGTAAATCTGATGGCGCGATGGATGCAGGTAACATGCTTAAACCAGCACTCGCAAGAGGTGATTTACACTGTGTAGGCGCAACAACGCTAGACGAATACCGAAAATATATTGAGAAAGATGCTGCGTTAGAACGTCGCTTTCAAAAAGTTTTAGTCGAAGAACCAAGTGTTGAAGATACTATTGCTATATTACGCGGTTTAAAAGAGCGCTACGAATTACATCATAGTGTTAATATTACGGATCCTGCGATTGTTGCCGCGGCAACGTTATCACATCGATATATCAGTGATAGACAATTACCTGATAAAGCCATTGATTTAATAGATGAAGCGGCTTCGAGTATTCGATTGCAAATGGACTCAAAACCAGAAGATCTAGATCGACTTGAACGCAGATTAATTCAACTTAAATTAGAACAGAAGGCATTAGAAAAGGATGCTGATGATGCTTCTAAGAAACGTTTGGCGGTCATTTCAGAGAAAATAAATGATAAACAAGAACAGTATGATGAACTGAATGAAGTGTGGACTACCGAGAAAGCTGCATTATACGGTACACAAACAATTAAAGAAGAATTAGAGCAAGCACGAATTGAATTGGAAGCCGCTAGAAGAAGCGGTGATCTTAACCGCATGTCGGAATTACAATACGGAAAATTACCCGAACTTGAAAAACAACTGGATTTAGCCAGCCAGGCAGAAATGCAAGAAATGAGTTTACTGGCAAATAAAGTCACAGATGTTGAAATTGCTGAGGTTCTTAGTAAATCTACCGGAATACCGGTGGCCAAAATGTTAGAACAAGAACGTGACAAGTTGCTCAATATGGAAGAAGCAATACACCAAAGAGTTATTGGTCAAAGTGAAGCCGTCACCTCGGTATCAGATGCAATTAGACGTTCTAGAGCAGGGCTTGCAGATCCAAATCAACCAATAGGGTCATTTTTATTTTTAGGTCCTACTGGGGTAGGTAAAACTGAGTTAACTAAAGCTCTGGCCTATTTTCTATTTGATAGTGAAGATGCCCTGATTCGCATAGATATGTCTGAATTTATGGAAAAACATTCTGTTGCACGTTTAGTGGGGGCACCACCAGGTTATGTAGGTTATGAAGAAGGGGGCTACTTAACTGAAGCTGTGAGACGTAAGCCTTACTCAGTAATCTTATTGGATGAAGTAGAAAAAGCTCACCCTGATGTTTTTAATATTTTATTGCAGGTACTTGACGATGGTCGATTAACCGACGGACAAGGTCGAACAGTTGATTTTAAAAATACCGTTATTATCATGACCGCGAATATTGGCTCTGAATTAATTCAACAATTCAAAGATGATAGCCAATATCAACAAATGAAAACACAAGTAATGCAAGAGGTAAGTCAGCACTTTAAACCTGAATTTATTAACCGTATTGATGAATCTGTAGTGTTCCACCCTTTATTAGAGGAGCAAATTCAACAAATTGCAGGTATTCAAATACAAGTCTTATCAAAACGGTTAGCTGAACAAGATCTGAAGTTATCAGTGAGTGCTGAAGCGTTGACATTAATAGGTCAGGCTGGTTTTGATCCAGTTTATGGTGCAAGACCCCTAAAAAGAGCTATTCAAAGGGGACTCGAAAACCCATTAGCACAAAAATTATTAGCAAATGAATTTATAGCAGGAAGCACCGTGAATATTAATGTTGAAGACGGAAAGTTAGTATTTAACTAAACGTTATGGGATGAACATGAAAAGCCGCTACTTATATTTAGCGGTTTTTTCTTATTAAAAGTAAAATTAACTTTTTTACTCACCCGCTTTTTTACAATATAAATCTACGTGTTTTTTGCTTAATTGGAGTTGTGCTTTTTTCTCTTTAGCCGTTAGTACACGGTTTTTTCCATCAGGAGCAAGGATAGTCACTTTACTAAGTGAATTTAACATTTTTATGTTGAGTTGAGCCGCTTTACAATTCTTCTCAGCTATAACTTTATTTTTTTCAGCGACTTCTACTTTCTTTTTTTCATATTGACTTAATTGTTCATCAACGCTTAGTAAAGGTGCATCATCGGCTTCGGATTGTTGCTTTGCTTTATATGACGCAAACGTAGTTAGCTGCGAATAGTTTTTATCTTGCGGTTCGTGTTGACTAAAGTGAACAACATTATTTTCATCAAGCCAACGATATATAGCGATATCTGCTGCTGTGGCGACGGTACTAAAAACAACAGCGGAGCATAATGCTACGAAAGCTGAATTGCGAATGCACATATTAACTCCTGCGGTTAAAAAGTAATTATCACTGTGGGCAAGTATAAATTTTCTAATATAAAATTCAATTTAGGTTAAATTAACCTTATATTCAACCACTTTAGTAATTTAACTACCTATAAATAAAATATAGAGAAACCAAATAAGCAAGTTACCTCTATTATAGATAAAAAGAGAGATTTTGGCTTTTATGTGTAATTATTAATCGAACAAATAAAAGATCAAAAATAATGCTTGATCCCTCAAGATAGATCTATACAATGCGCTCCAGTTCCAAGGGGCTCAGCCAAAAAGCTTAACCAAGTGGACGTTTTGATAGGTTAATTAGTTTCATTTGATGATAATTAGCGAACTTAACGGTTTAAAATAAGGGGTGAGTTTTTTTATAAAAAAACTTCAAATAACTTAAGATAAAACGTTGACATCAAAACCAGGAAGCGTATTATACGCATCCTGCTTCGGGGCAACGTCCTGAAACAAAGCGAGTAACGAATGCGATTACTGCTTACTTCTTTAACAATTAGTTATCATGCAATTTGTGTGGATACTCACATTAACTTGTTTTTACATAGTTTCTTCGGAAACAAAAAAAACGCTTAATGATGAATGTCACACAGATAAATATATACTTATATATGTAATGCGATATCAACTTCGGTTGGTATCACGACAGAATTCATTGAGCAGTAACCCATCATTTATGGTGAGGTTACACAAACGATTTTTAATTGAAGAGTTTGATCATGGCTCAGATTGAACGCTGGCGGCAGGCTTAACACATGCAAGTCGAGCGGTAACATT
>JAWUXK010000049.1:0-9994 GCA_034111385.1 Colwellia sp.
TTAATGGTTTACTTCTTTGGCTATTCAGATGGGTAATGTGTTCTATTCCGCAATTCTTTCTATTTCCAAACATCACATCCATGATCACAACTCTGGGCTCTTGACGGGTCAATGCTTCATCAAAGTCATCCAAGGTAGAGAAACAGTGAATTTCGTAACCATAATTACTTATCTGTATATTCATGTTGCTGAGAAAATCTTCATCGTCATCAACTAAATAAATGACTTTATTATTATTGTTGTCCTTCTCAGTTGGCGAGATTGCTACAGGCATTGAGCTCATCTGGGAAAACTTTCGGGGTGAGGTGATAACAGCTGTTTCCTCTAGATTATATAACAAGGCATCTAACTCAGAAGCCGGAAAGTCTTCGGAAGGGTTATCACAGAAACTTTGTAATATTAGCTCAATTTCTTTTGCGCTATCGGCAATTGCTTCAAAACCATAGGTACCCATAGTGCCCGCTAGGGTATGCGCTTTACGATGAAGTAACTCTATGTATTCAGCATTATCAGCATTTTGCTGAATCTGCTCCCAACATTGTCTAATTTCGGCAACTTTATCAGGAATGTTTTTAGCAACGGCTTTAGTTAAAGCTATGATCGCTTCTTGAGTCGTTTGTTCTCGGCTACTTTTTTTTGAAACCTTATCGTTGCTTTCATCACTTTTATCAGTCATGTCATTGCCTATTTTTTTCGAAAATGGCTTGTATTTGTTCAGCTAGCGTCATGGGATCAAATGGTTTAGCAATAACGCCAATAGCCCCAATATTAAGGTACTTATTAACTTCTTCTTCTTGCACTTTTGCTGTCATAAAAATAACAGGTGTGTTTTTAAAGGCATCGATTTTACGTATTTCAACTAATGCTTTAGGACCATCCATATTTGGCATCATTACATCCAATAAAAGCAGCTGAGGGGCAAAATTCTCTATTGCTGCCAAGGCCTCTAAGCCATCGTTACATGCTTTTACTGTAAACCCGCCAATTGCTTCTAAAGCGAGTATTGCTATTTGCTGAATATCGGCATCATCTTCTGCATACAAAATACGCTCTAACATCAGTATACCTCTCGTTAATTTTAATTAAATTTTCTATTTATTACCTGTTTTATTTGTTTCAGTAGGTTTGTATTATTTGTTTTTGATTTAACTAAAGTAGCCATAACCTGTGTCGCAATTTCTTCAGGGACATCTTGTGCGGAAAAAATTATCACAGGAATTTGATTTTCATTATTGTGAAGTACTGGTAAAAGATCTAAACCTGAGCCATCAGGCAAGCCAACATCTAACAACACGAGTTCGAACTCGTTATCCGCTAGCATGCTTTTGGCTTGCTGCAATGTGTTCGCATTGCTCACGTCAAAACCACTCCCTAAAAGCGAGGTAACGATGGTGGTTATATCGGGATCGTCTTCAACATGTAATATTCTTTTTACCCCATTATTTTTATTAGACAATGATGCTTGAATTGTTGCCTTTAGTTTATCGGCATTAATAGGCTTTTCAAGCCAATCTATCATTTCAAATGCATCACCCTCTACTTCGAAACGCCCTTCGTTAACAATAGCTGAAACGACAATAACAGGCAATTCCATCGTGTCTTCATGGCGACGTAATTCACGTAATATCCCAATACCACTGCCACCAGGAATCATCAGGTCTAGCGTAATAGCATCATATTTATTTTCTTTAATTTTATGCATGGCCTCATCATAATCATAGGCTTGATCTAGTTGATAACCTTCATTTTCAAGCATCATACAAAGTAACTTAGATACGTCAGGGTCATCCTCTACAATTAAAATGCAAGGTTTGTTTTTATCCACTTTTAGGTTTGGAATAAGCGACGTTTCTTTTTTATTAAATAAAGGTAAATCAACATAAAATGTTGTCCCTCGCCCTTCTTCGCTATCAAAAGCAATACTGCCATTTAGTTGTAATACAATCGCTTGGGTAATATTTAAACCAAGGCCGGTGCCCCCTTTTTGACGAGTATCTGAGCTGTCTGCTTGTGAAAATTTACTAAATATTTTCGATTTAAACTCTGTTGGGATGCCTTTTCCATTATCATGAACAGATATTCGAACGCATTCGTTAATTTGCTCAAGTTTAACTTCTACTTGGTCACCTGAAGGTGAATATTTGGCAGCATTGGATAATAGGTTCGACATTACTTGTAACAGGCGTTTTTCATCCACTCTTACGTTTATTTCTTCTTTAGCATCATCAACTAATGTAAAACTTACATTAAGCTTTTCGCCGTAGCCTTTATTTTCTTCAAGGGATGTTTTGATTAAAGGGGTTAAGTTCATAATGGCAAAGTCAAATTGCATTTTACCCGCTGAAATTTTTTCGATATCAAGAATGTCATTAATTAAATGTATAAGGCGCTCACTATTGTTGTTTGCAATAGTGAGTAATCCACGTGTTTTATCAGGTAGTTCACCGGTAACCCCACCTAGAATTAGGCCTAATGAACCACTAATAGAGGTTAAGGGTGTTCTAAGCTCATGGCTAACTGTTGATATAAATTCTTTTTGCATTAATTCAACACGTTTACGCTCAGTAACATCTCGAGTAATGCCGATAAAATGGGTAGAGTTATCCATTTTTACTTCACTGACAGCCAAATCCAGCGGGAACTCGGAACCGTCTTTACGACGCCCAACGACTTCACGGCCAATGCCAATAATTTTTTTAACCCCTGTCGTCATATGGTTATTTAAATAGCCATCATGTTCATTATGGTAGGGGGCGGGCATTAACATTTTAACATTAAAGCCAATGACTTCTGAATCTTGATAACCGAACATGTCACGTGCGGCTTGATTAAAGGTTTTAATCGTTCCTTTTTTATCTATTGTAATGATTCCATCAACGACATTTTCAATGATTGCAGATAATTTATTGGTTTGTGCATTAATTTCCTCTTGAAGCTCACAGGTATACTCTTGTTGCTTAATAGTAAAAGTATTAATTGTCTCATATAAGGTACGAAATTCATCATGGACTAATGATGTATCAAGGCGAATAGATAAATCACCTTTTTGCAGGCTTTTTGCGGCGGCAGCCAGATTAAGTACCGGGTTAAGAATTCTACGAGAAACAAACCATACAACCAGCATTAACGACAGAATGCCTATGCCTAAACCGACGATAAGCATATTATTGAGCGATGTTTGAATATCGGCAAAAACAACACTTTCTGGTACTTGTAACGTCAGTAACCAGTAGCGGTCTTTTTCAAGAGGGGCATAGTAAATTTTCTGAAAACCTAGTATTTCATTGTGGTTTTCAAAGCGACGAATAAGTTGGTCATAATCATTACTAAACGAGGCTAGTTCTGGGTATTCTGTATTAAAGTTGAAATTAAGGCCTTTATCTTGTGCAAATGTTTTCTCTGGATCACTATGCTTAATGTAGTTTCCTTGTTCATCAGCCACAAACTGAGAAACACCTTTATTATTCACTTGAATATCACTGAATAAAATATCAGTGGCTAAATTAATGACTATTAGGCCTTTTACTTGGCCATCGGCCATATGAACCGGAGCCGCCATTCTTAACACTGGTTGATGGGGGACTTGGATTACACCGTGCTCACGATTGAGTGTAACATTAGAAAAAAACACTTCATTATGTTGTAGTTTAAGTGATTGTTTTACATAAAGTTCAGAGGCTTTATTTTGTAGAGATGACTCAGTAACTTTTTCAGGGTTTCCATTGCTGTCCGCTTGAACTCTAACCATTTCATTTCCGTCACTGTCAATATAACGAATTTGAAGATATTGAGGATGATTAAAAACAAAAGAAGAAAAAGTGGTGCTTAGTCGATTCTTCCATACTTTGAGCGAATCACCGCTTTCGGGATCAACTCCGTTGTGGAGTCTAGCACGCAATACTGCTTGGATAGGGGGAACATCTCTCAACGACAAGAGAATATTTTGATGCTGTTGCAGTGAACCTTGTATTTCATGTTGAAGCACGGCTAACTGAGTTTCTTCCAGTTCTATTACTTTACGTTCAGCAACTCGTTGTGATTGTATGTAAGATAACGTGCTCGTGACAAGTAATGAAATAGTCAACATTAATGCTAAACCAAGCGTAACTTTGCGTTGTAACCCAAATTTAAATTTTTTCGCCATAAGTAATCTCTTGAATTTACATTTATTAACATGAAACTAATAACCAATATAGCTTCAGATAAATGTATTTTGTAATCAGACTACTATAAAAATTTTTAAAATATAAGCATTGAATACGTTGAAATTACTGTAAATTGAGCTTTTTCACCTAGCGTGATAAAAAGTCAAAGTATTACTTTGCAATGAAATGATTCATAGAAATGTTATGTGCTAATGGTGTGGATCAGTTTTTAGGGGAAAACCCGCCAATTTTCGCTAAAAGCGCTTTATCTCACAATAAAAAGAATAAGCGCTTAAAAAATAAAATTTAAATCGATTGTGCTATTACAATAAAAAATAAAATAAGACTAATCCATTGCCAAAACATCACAGGGTCACGTTGAATTAATGGTGGTTTGGTTTTTGCTAAAAATAACTTGTTGGGTTGTCGTAAATCGTGAATAAATTCTGATACCACCGGGTAGCGTTTTAATGGGTCTACTTTTAAGGCATGCTCAAGTGTATCGTCAATCCACATTGGCAATTCAGATTCATCATCTATAATTGATTTATAGCTTAGCTTACGTTGTGCCGATACGCTGTTAGCTTGTGCTATTTCACTGCCATAAGGGAATTTCCCTGACAGCATTTGATAGGTAATAACAGCTAATGAGTATAAATCAGAGGTTTGAGTACCTAAGTGTCCTAAAAAGTATTCTGGTGCTGAATAGCGCATAGTACCGCGCATTATTTCTTCTGTATTGGCATCAGTAACGCCGGCAATAAAAGTGGAGCCAAAATCTATTATTTTCACCGTGTCGTTAGTATCAATCATAATATTGGCTGGGCGTAGGTCTTGATGGGTCATCTCTTGCCGATGAAAAGCTTGTAAACCTTTCGCTGTTTGCTCAATAATTTTTCTAACTTGTTCTAATTTGGGTTTTGGGTTGTCTATCATCCATTGGTTTAAGGATATGCCATCAATAAACTCTGTTACTAAATATAAATAATTACGTTTTCTTTTGGGAATAATCGCTTTAGCAACATGTGGGTTATTAATGCGTTTAGCTATCCATTCTTCAAGCATGAAGCGTTCAAGATATTGCGAATCATTTCTTAATTCGGTTGATGGGGTTTTAATGACAACGGTTTCTTGTGTATCGTTGTCGAGTGCTAAAAATACATGGCTACGGCTGCTGATATATATTTCGCGCAAAATTTCATATCCATCAAACTGCATTCTTGGTGATAGCCTTGGTGGTAATGGCAACATGGTAAGTTGATGCACTTCATCGAGTTGATATTCTGGTACATTATCTATGCGCACAATTTGTACACTGAGGTTGTCATCACTCCCCAAGGTGAGTGCTTGTTCAATAATTGAATCGGCGGCATTAGCTAAAGTATCAGCAGTTAAAATAGTTGATACCATTTGCTTATTCGTTAAAAATTCATAAACACCGTCCGTAGCAATAATGTATATATCACCCTGTTCAAGCAGTTGACTTTGGTAGTCAATTTCAAATGTTTGGTCAATTCCTAATGCTCTGGTTAAATAACTTACTTCAGCTGAAATCACACGGCGGTGATCTTTGGTTAATTGCTCTAATTGCTTACCACATAAACGATAAATTCTGGTGTCACCAGAATGAAATAAGTGGGCAGTATTTGATTTTAATACCAGTGCACTGAAGGTACATACATAGCCTTTATCCTTATCAAACCGATAAGGACTATTACGTGTTTGCGAATAAAGCCATGAGTTGATTGATTGAATAACTTTTTGTGCAGATGTTTTAACAGACCATGAGTCTGACGTGCAGTAATAATCTTCTAAAAAGCTGTTTACAGCGGCTTCACTTGCTTCTTGGCTTACCTTGCTTGAACTAATGCCATCAGCCATCGCTAATGCAATGCCTTTAGCACTAAGTTGTGGTTCTGTGGGTGAATAACTGCCAATAAAGTCTTGGTTTATTTCTTTTACACCTTTGTCTGTCGCTCCGCCAATACTAATTTTAAGTGGATTTTTCATTTGATTTCTTTTCCTTAGCTTGACCTAACTTGAAAGGGTTCTATTACTTTTGAGTATTCTATACGTGATGCAATGAAAGAAAAGGCTTCGTAAGAAACTTACGAAGCCTTTTGGATTATCCAACTATTTTTAACTTTTTTTCAAAATAATTGCTTCGCAGTTAATTATGCAAATTTACCATCTACGCTTTCTTTTTTAGTTGTCGCTAATTTACGCTCTGGCGAAGTTTTTACATGCGTTAAGTACAATGGTAGTCCTACTAACAGCAAACCACCGAATAAATTACCTAAAACTGTTGGTAATTCGTTCCAAATAACGTAATCCATTACAGTGAAGTCACCACCCATGATCATTGAGAATGGGAATAAAAACATGTTTACAATTGAATGTTCAAAGCCCATGAAGAAGAACAACATGATTGGCATCCACATAGCAGCCATTTTCGCACCAGCTGACGTAGAAATCATTGCACCTACAACACCCATAGATACCATCCAGTTACATAACATACCGCGGATGAAGATAGTAAACCAGCCATCAGCACCGTGTGCTTGGTAACCTAAAGTACGAGATTCACCAATGCTACTTACTTTCGCAGCGAGTGCTCCGCCGTCAGTGTTATAACCATAGGTGAGAATAAATGATGCAAAAAATGCTACAGTTAAGGCACCACATAAGTTACCTAAAAATACCCAACCCCAGTTTCGTAACATCTGTTTAACGTCACATCCTGGTCGTTTATCAAGAACTGCTAATGGTACCAAGGTAAAAACACCGGTTAGTAAATCAAATTTCATTAAATAGAGCATAATGAAACCAACTGGGAATAAGAGTGCGCCGACTAATGGTTGCCCCGTTTTCACAATTACAGTAATAGCGAAAAATGCAGCAAGCGCTAAAATGGCACCCGCCATAAAAGCACGTACATAAGTGTCTTTACTCGACATGAATATTTTTTGTTCACCAGCATCTACCATTTTGGTGACGAATTCACTCGGTTCTATATAAGCCATAGTTCATTTCCTTTTTTGTGCAAAATTAAAATTTTTTCTTACTTAGAAGTAGCAATTTAAATGCCACTATCCCAAGCCTTTGTTTTTACTTGTTAATATTGTTTTTTGTTTGTTTTTTATCTAAATGTTTCTAGGTGACGCACAACTTTAATTGCATTGTCGCACCATATAAGATCACCATGACTTATAAGGTAAAAATTTACCGTTCAAGGTTAAAATGACTCTGTCTCCTTTTGGGTTTTCTTCTTTATCTACTTCCATAGAGAAGTCGATAGCGCTCATTATGCCGTCTCCAAATTTTTCTTGGATAACCTCTTTAAGCGTATCTCCATAAACACCTACCACTTCATACAAACGGTAAATTAGAGGATCTTGTGGTACAGACTTGTCCCACTCTTTAGTTGGGTATTCCATCAAGGCTTGTTTTGCCTCTGCAGGTAAACCTAAGTAGTCAATTAATTTATCAGCTTCAGCTTCAGGACAGCTGTTCATACCTAAACAGGCAGAAGTTGTCCAAACGACAGACATGCCAACAGCATCTGCAATGTCCTGCCAGTTGAGGGATTTCTCATTTTTGATTAAAAATACCGCTTCAGTAACGTCTAGTTTGTTCATGTGGATTCCTTAAAGTTTATAATATATTGGTGAAAACAGCGGCTTACGGTGAGCGTAATATGTTCAAAACAGTGCAAGAAATTCATCTTTCGTATTAAGTGTAAACTCAAACGCATGTTGCTGTTATTACATATCCTGATAATTGCGATAATCATGCCAACACCGAAAATTATTTAAATAATTGATTATAATGCTTATATTTGTATTTCTTTGTTTCTTTAAGTCAACGAAATTTCGTGTTAAACGATTTTTCGTTGACTTTATCACGGCTTTTCGTTGCTTGGCTTGAAAATTGAATAGTGGTAATAGCCGACAAGTCACGAGAGGTACTTTATGAAAGCGCACTTATTTTTAAATGCACCTAAAGCATTGTTATTAATTGACCCTGTTGAAAATAAAATTTTGCAATTAAACCACAAAGCTAAGTTGTTATTTGGGTTTAATAGTCGTGTTGATAATGAAAGTAATGAGCTCAAAAATATGACTGTTACTAGGTTTTTTAATGGTTGTTTAGGTAAGCTCGTTAATTTTACTCAGCAGGTACTAACGAAGGGAGAGGCTTGGACAAATGACCTGTTTATTACTATTGAGAATGAAAAAATATATTTAGATATCACAGCCAGTGTATTAGATAACAAGCTAATATTTTCTTGTCAAAACGCCAAAGTCACTTTTGCTCGTTATCACCAAGCAATAGCACAAGCCGAATATCAGGCCGGAATTGTTCATTGGAATGCGAATGAAACTGTATTTGAAGAAATTGAACGACAAAATCAATTATTACTCAGTGCTGTGGGTGATGGTATCTACGGTGTTGATGTGTACGGTAATACTACCTTTTTTAATGAGGCAGCTGAACAAATATTAGGCTGGAAAAAATCAGAAATTGTAGGGGAAAAAATTCACAATGTAATACATCATTCTCACGCTAATGGTGAACATTATCACGCCCATGAATGCCCTATTTATGCTGCTTTTAAAGATGGGGAAGTGCACACTGTTGACGATGAGGTTTTTTGGTCAAAAAAAGGAACGCCTATACCGGTCGAATATAAGAGTACCCCTGTGACTGAACATGGCGTTTTAATTGGTGCAGTTATTATTTTTCGAGATATAACCAAAAGAAAATCTATTCAAGCAAAGTTACTAAACGCCATAAAGGAAGTTGATACATTAAAAGGGCGTCTTGAACAGGAAAATGCGTATTTTCTTGAAGAATTAAATGCAGATTTCAATCACCATCAAATCATTGGTAAAAGCATTAAAATTCAGCACATGGTGAATCAAATAGAATTAGTTGGGGCTACTAACGCGAATGTAATCATTATGGGTGAATCAGGCACGGGCAAAGAGCTTATTGCTAGAGCCATTCATGAAGTAAGTGAACGAAAAGCAAGACCTTTGATTAGGGTGAATTGTGCGGCTATTCCTGCAGATTTATTTGAAAGTGAATTTTTTGGTCATGTAAAAGGCGCTTTTTCAGGTGCCACTTCAGACAGAATAGGTCGTTTTGAACTAGCGGATGGTGCAACAATTTTTTTAGACGAAGTGGGTGAAATTCCATTGCAGCTTCAGGGGAAACTCTTACGGGTATTGCAAGAGCAGCAATTTGAGCGAGTTGGAGAGTCTAAAACTAGACACATTGATGTGAGAGTTATTTCAGCGACAAATCAAAAATTAAAAACATTAGTTCAACAGAATAAGTTTAGGGAAGATTTGTATTTTAGACTTAATGTATTTCCTATTCATTCACCAGCATTAAGGAAGCGTACCGAAGATATACCGCTATTAGTTAAGCATTTTATTAATAAAATATGTGTAAGCCTTAATCGGCCAGAGCCTCAAATATCGATGACACAGATGCAACTTTTAATGAAATACCATTGGCCAGGAAATATTAGAGAACTCGAAAATATCATTGAACGCCAAATTATCTTAGCAAAAAGCAATAAAATAAGTTTTAATTTGTTGGCTGATAAGTCTGAATTTACGAATGAGTCATCTCCGTCTCAAGTCGCCCCAAAACTCATCAGAGTAGAAGAACAAAAAGCACTCGAAAAAACGAATTTAGTAAATGCTTTAAAATATTGCCAAGGTAAAATTTATGGTGAAAATGGTGCAGCTCAGTTGTTGGGGTTAAAACCAACAACTTTGGCTTCAAAATTAAAAAAATATGGCGTTAATCGCCAAAACTATATTACTTAATATACC
>JAWUXK010000050.1:0-23576 GCA_034111385.1 Colwellia sp.
ATTAGCATTAGCATTAGCAGCTAAAATAACAAGATCATAATTGTCTTTTTGTACTTTCTTCGTTACTTCTATAAAAGGCAAACCAACAGCGTTGAATGTATCAACAGAAGTAAAGTCATTTTGAAATGTTCCAACTTTTTCACTTAATGATAATTTTTTTTCTTCAAGCAAATCAGCCATTAACTCTTGTGGTGGCAGAATACTTCCCCATGCAAGCTGATCTTCGGTGATTTCCTCTGTGACACTAAAGAATGTAACATGTGACTGTTGCTTTTTAGCGATCCTAGTTGTCTGTGAAATAACAGAAGGTTGAATTGAGTTTGCAGTGGTCGCAACTAATATTTTTTTGAAAGTATCCATTATCTATCTCCTAAATTCCTAAAAACTCTAACCTCGATAACACTCTGCAAAGTTAATAATTAAATGCTGAAGTATTAATACTCAAGTTTAGAAATGGTCGAGGGTTAATTCACAATCATTAAGCCCAACAAAAATCTACAGATAAAGTTATACCTAAACCGTAATAACAACAAAAGTCGTATATAACTTCCTTCTTAGCAACCCTAGATTGATAAGTGTTTATAACAATAGATTTGTATAAATAGTTAACTATAAAGGGAAGCTATCAACGGCCATTAAATAAACTGTAGGCCTACTTGAATAAAGAAGATTTGAAAAAAAAGGAAAGCAATTAATACTAAGAGAGGTTAGAAAAAATTCTCTAATCTGTGCTGAAGAAATATTGAGTGCTATAGATATTATTGCCTAAGATCTTGACCCTGTAACAAAATCTGTTACAGGGTCCTATAGCACAATTGCTAATCAGATTTCCTTCCTAGCAAGTAATAGGTAATTCCTAAGGCTAACACAACAAAGCCAACCGCAAATATATGCATAGGTATTACCTCATTAAAATCGATAATAATTATTTTTCTTGCCATTGCCATTAAAGCCGTTGCGACAACTAACTTTAAAGGAATAACATCAGTTCTTAGATATAAAACAATATTTTGAAATATTTCAATGGCAATTAACACTGCTAAAAATGCTGCAAATGTTTTAAATATGTCTGATAGCATAAGTAACATAAATGGTGGTTCTATTAACTGTTGATAGAACACATAAATTACATCTGCTACCCCCCAGAAAATAACCGCGACCATTAAAACGGCTAATATTCTTATTGCGATTTTAATCGCTTTATGTAAAAAAGAAATCAAAGCATCATCATGCTCTACTGGTAGTTCATCGTGTTTACTCATCAAAATCCTTAAAATAAGTTTGAATAGTTTTTATCACATAGCTGGCATAAGCGTGAGGTGAATTAATATCTAATATTGATACATTAGCACCATAAAGATAATGCAGGGTCTTTAATTGCAGCTTTGATAATATCTGCTCTAGAAATAATGCCAACGATCTTCCCTGTATTTTCAATAATCGGTATCGTGTGAAGTTCGTTTTCAATAAACAATGCAGCAATACGTCTAATATCTGTAACGGGTTCAGCTGAATATGCTTTTGAACTATCATTTAAAAATAATTCAGCCAGTGTTTTATTAGCGTTTATTTTATTTTCTGTTACTTGGTTCTTTAAAATGAACTCATATGTTTGTTGCCTAGAAAGACTTCCTATCAATTCATTTTTATTATTGATGATAGGAAACTCTTGAAAAGGAAGTTTTGTAAATTTTTCTATCGCAACTTTAAATAGGTCATCTCCTCGTAGCACTTCTACTGGTAAACTCATGACTTGATAAGCATGAAAAATTGGATATATTTCATCCTGTTTTTTTATTACTTTTCTATAAGCTTCGACCGCATTAGTTGATACAGAATACTTTGTTGTATTTGGGCTTTGCGGATCATCTATGGCTTGATGCTTTCTTAATACAGTTGTTCTGTTCGACTTTTCTATTGTTCTAAGGCCTTCAAGGGTGCCTAAAAACGATCTTCCATTAGGTGTATAAACAGCAAACATTAGTTGTTACTCCTAAACATTTTGAGGAAGGATTACCTGTGTAAAAGTCGATTGTTATTACACAGATAATGAATATTAATTCCAATTAGGCAAACCAAATAAATTTAGCTCAATTACTATCTGGTTTAACCTAACGCCTTCCTTACTATTTGTTATTAATAATCCTGTTATTGATTGACTACCTTCAATACTCTACGTATTTATCTAACCCCTCTTCCAATTTCTTTTCTATCCACACTGGTTTTAGTTTTTGTTTACGTTCTACCTTTCGAAGCAACACTGTTCTAGCTCTAGACAAAGATATATTCACTGCTGACATCACTGATGTTTGGTTATCAGTTATTACAATGTCAGGTATACCTTTTGTATGGATTATGATGCGACAATTTTTATCTTTTCCTCCTCTAGGACCGTTAATGTCATTGATGGTTACACTAATTTTTTTAACGCTATCACTAATTTTATTAAACATACGTCGAGTTTTCTGTTGAATACGTGATAAGTTTTCATTAGAAAGGCCTACATTTAAATCTGTAATTGTTAACTCCATAAACACCTCTTATTGCTTAGTAAAAGTAAAAATATTAATTTCTAAAAGAAGTTATAACTAAACCATAAAGACAATAAAAGTCGTATATACTTACCATTCTATCAACTTAATATTGATAAGAAGTATTCTCCTATAATCATATAATGTATAAATAACCTATTTATGAGGTAACCATGGCAAAGTTAAATTATCGTCACTTACAGTATTTTCACGCAATTGCTACACATGGCAGCATTGCTAAAGCCTCTAATGTTATTCATATCACACCGCAAACCTTAAGCGCTCAGCTTAGTTTATTGGAAGACCAATTAGGCTATAAACTTTTTGAGAGAAAAGGTAAGCGACTTATATTAAATGATATGGGGCATATCACTTTAAGTTATGCCCAAGAAATATTTAGTTTAGGAGATGAGTTGTTACATTCTCTTAAAAATCATTCTACTGACTTTGCCTTTCGGTTTTCAATTGGCGTCACTGATGTTATAGCTAAAGTCTTTTCATTCAATTTTTTAAAAACAATTTATGCCATGGATGACTCTATTAAATTAGTATGTAAGGAAACTAGTTTAGATATTTTACTCGGAGAATTGGCTACAAATAAGTTAGATGCTGTATTGAGTGATACATCTCTACCTGTTGGCTCACCGTTAAAAGCGTATAGCCATTTAATTGGTAAATGTGGACTTAGCTTTTTTGCACATAAAGATTTAGCTGATGTTTTGAAAGATAACTTCCCACAATCTTTAGATAACAGACCTTTTTTTATCGCTGGTGAAGGTTCGAATCAGCGTTTGAGTGTACTTTCATGGTTTGAGCAAATTAATATCTCACCTTTAATAATTGGTGAGTTTGATGACTCTGTTTTAACCAAGTATTTTGGTCAAGCTGGCTATGGCGTATTTTGTGCTCCATCTATTATTGACGGACATGTTATTGAACAGTTTGGCGTTAAACTAATTGGCAGAACAAAAGATATTACTGAACATTACTATTTGATTTCACCAGAGCGAAAAGTGAAACATCCTGCGGTTAACCATCTTATAGCAGAAGGTAAAAAACTGTTTAACAGTCGTTAGTAATGCCTGAATCAACAAAAGACATCACATAAATAAAGCATAAATTTCATCTTGGTTGGTTCTCCATTAAAGTTAATGTAAATCACAATACGGAGGCATCTGATTTAGCCAAACTTAAGGCGCTCTATGATGAGGATCGCAAGTTAAAAAATTGCCGATGTCAGCCTACAAAATATGGCACTTAAAGAAGTCATCGAAAAAAAGCTGTAAGGCCATCAGAGCGAAAAGCAGTTACACCAATTCGCTGATATTAAACTGGGCTTAAGTGTTGTTTTTAAAGTTCAATTTTAACTTTGATATAAATCAAAGAATGAGAGTTATTTGCCCGTTATTCAGAACTTCTGATATGAAATACGTTAACATTACACTCGTTATTAATATCTTATAATACACTTACAGCAAAATAAGCTTCAAGGGTTAAGTACATGCATATATATGAATGGAAAAGTAAATACGACGTTGGGTTAGAGTTAATCGATGTTGAACATAGAAACTTAATTGCGTGTATTAACAAGTTAATTATTGCACAAAATCTAGACCAATATATTGTATTAAAACTAGCCGATGAAGTCATTGCTTATGCTGAATTTCACTTTTTGAGTGAAGAAAATCTTATGTATATAACGCAATATCCTGAATTAGAATCACATGAAAAAAAACATAAAAGCCTTTTAGAACAGCTTAGAGAACATAGGAAAAGTTTGTCAAAGTCTGTATATTGTTTACAAGAGTTTGTGACTTTTTTAGTCCAATGGTTTATAGAGCATACTCAAAATGAAGATCCTAAAGTAGCAAAGCATGTATTAAACTTTAAATCGTTGCCTGACTCTGCAGAATATATGATCCAAAAGATATCTAAAGAACACTACTAAATTTGTTATAGGGTCATAAAAGACGCTATAACACATTGTAAAAACATCAAAAATTCATGTGTACTTTAAAGGTACCATCTTCATCTAACTCAATTTTTTCTTCACCATTCCAGTGAGAAAACAAATCCAATGTTGCTTCATCACCGTTATTAAAAGTGTTTAGTTTTTCATTATCAATGGTGCTAAATAATTGGTGAATAAAAGTGATTAATTTAGCTGTTTTTTCGTTATCTGTGACAACTTCAAAATTTCTACCAAAGCGTTGAATACTATATTCACGGTCATCATGGCCATCTTTTATTCTTATTACATATAATTCAGCGCTTTCACTATCACGGCTAACGAACCAATGAGAGTCTAGGTATATAAACAATGCATTTTTTAGCAATTTTTTATATTGATCTTCAAAGCTTTTAATTATAAACGCATGCCGCATAATTCACTCCAATCTCATAATATGAAATCAACTCTCTTTTCTCACACAGATAAAGTTATAAGTAAAGTTAAGCTAACTTCGTTGATTATAGTCATCACAGGAGAAACTGCTTACTTTTAGTGATTTCCAGCGTACCACCTTAGTAATTTGAATAAGCGTAAAGATATATTAACCTAATATATCTTGTGCGGTAATTTCGGTTTATTTACCTTCAATCTCATCGGAATATTTATGTCACTCGCGAATAGTGATATTGATCTTTTTGGTTTTTCCATGGCATTATTAGTTAGAATACTTTGCATTGCCAATTCTCAAAATTGGTCACAACAACTAGACGTAATTATACCAAGTGAATCCTATGCTAAAAAATACCGTTTTTACTTTTTCTATTTTAGTTATTGTTTCGCTGGCTATGATATTTCCTGAACCTTTTCAGTATGCTGGCGACTATAAACTAACAGGTCTCATCGTTCCGTTATTGATGATCATCATGTTTGGTATGGGAACATCAGTCGGCATAAATGATTTTTTACGAGTTGTAAAAATGCCAAAAAGCATAGCCGTAGGGGTTATTTGTCAATTCACCATTATGCCTTTTATCGGTATGTCGCTCGCGATTATGTCGGGTTTACCCCCTGAAATTGCCGCAGGAATAATTCTTGTTGGTTGTGCGCCAGGCGGTTTAGCATCTAATGTAATGGCTTATATTTCGGGTGCTAATTTAGCGCTTTCGTTATCGCTTACCGCAATTTCCACCTTAATTGCTCCATTTGCTACACCACTGTTGATGTCTTTATTAGCAGGTGAATATATACCTATTGATGCTGTTGCTATGTTTTGGAGCATCACTAAAATTGTAATATTACCCGTAGTTGCTGGATTGGTTTTTAATCACTTTTTACACGGGAAATACCCGACCATCGATCGTGCTATGCCTATAGTCTCTATGGTTGGTATAGTTGTGATTATCGCCGTAATAACTGCAGCTGGTCGAGATAATTTGCTCACAATGGGTTTTGCTTTAATTGGTATTGTAATGTTGCAAAATATTTTAGGTTTAGCGCTGGGTTATGGCGTTGCACGCCTCATTCGTATGGACGAGCCTTCTGCTCGAGCTATTGCTTTTGAAGTGGGTATGCAGAACTCAGGGTTAGCCTCTGGTATCGCGGTTGAAATGGGACGTGTTGCTAGCATGGGAATCGCACCAGCAATATTTGGTCCTGTTATGAATATTAACGGCTCAATTTTAGCATCGTTTTGGCGCAAGAATACGGATCAAGTCAAAACGGATAAAAATGAGTAGTCACATATCAGGGCGTGACTAGCCAATATAAAAGCGTAACACTAATATCGGCTTGGATTTCAACACCTTCTTCTATAGTTAAAAAATTAAGACTATTAGCTAATGTTACACCTGTTGCTGCAATTCTCTTTAACTCAAGGGGCTTTGCCATCTTTCAATAGCTAACGTAATTGTGGGATTTTATCCCTTGCCTGTGCTAAAGTCAGATCAGAAAAACGACCTAATGTTAATCGTTTAGAAACCGAGTGAAATCTATATCGTTATTGAAATTAAATTGAACCTGATTGTGTGACACGACCCCTTAAATCATCGCGGTCGGTTAACTCAAACCTTTTTATTATGGTTTGTTTAACAAAGAATTTAATTTTGAATTACTTAACGACACTAAGTGTACACAAACAAGGTAAAACAGTAGCTAACAATAAAGTATAAAAAGATACACTAGCTAACAAAAAAACTAATAAATTGTTTACATGGATAAAATGAAACCTAACACATCATCTCAAAACACAACAACCCAACCTAGCATCCTCTGGCACGATTATGAAACCCTGTTGAATATTAAGGGCTGTAATTAGAAATTTATTTTGAAGTGCACAGCTAAGTGCACATTTGACTGAGTGCTATAAAAGTTATTTGAAACAATAGACAACTTGTGAATACTGTATATTTAATTTTAAAAAATGTCACGTCCCAATATTAGATAAGTGCGGTTATAACCTGTTCGGTATGGAGTATTGTATCAAAATCGTTTTTACTTCTTATTTCGGTAGACTTTTTTATTAATTGTGAAAGATCAATATCATATCTCTTCAATATTTCTCGGACGTTATCTATCGATTTTTCAACTGTAGTAATTGCTCCCAAAATTGAAAGACCTTTAATAAAATCGGCATCCTGTAATAAAACACCAAAGAGATCTTCTTTTTCCAGTAATAAACTTATCTCCTTATATTTGTCTTTTGAAACAAAAGCCGTGGAAATAGTTAAATACAGGTTGTTGATACTTTTTGGCAATTCATCTTTCAATTTGTCTTGATATACGGATAACAAACTTTCTTTTATCACTTTACTTAAATTTTCTTCTGATTCAGAAATCATTTTTAAGTTATGAGATCTATTTGAGATCACATCAATAAAACTAGCCTTTCCTTTTTCCGTTACTGTGCCAAGAAAGTTTACCAAAATACATTTTCTATCTTGAAATACTGCCATCGCACTTTGTCGTTCAAGTGGAAGAAAGTAATATTCAACTATTCCCTCCCCTATATTTGGTACTATTTCAGGTAAAGTTGGACCTGAAAATAATGGTATTTCATTGTTAAGATCATCAAGAACAGTAACAACGGCCTTACCGTACTTAGTAACTTTTACTGTGGCATCTAAGCTACCTATGCATAAATACTCACGGGATTTCATTCTGTCACGGTCATGTAATAACATTGCCTTTTCAATAAATTGCCATGGCTCTTTATCCATTTTATTATAGCTTTGGATATAATCAGAGTCTGAAACATTTAGTTGATCTATTAGCAATTCTAATCTATCTCGCCCTAACTGTATTAGACAAGGTTCAGTTTCGATCCCTTGAAAATTAGTATGAACAAATTTATCGCCATTTTCTTTTTCAATAATTATTGATGATTCATTTATTCCTGATTCAAACTTTCTCAACATATCATCCAAATCCCTCACAAACAAAGATTGAATTCGCTGAGTAAAATAAATAATCAACTGATTTACAGATTCAATTTCGTTGCTATTTTCATCCAATAGTGTAGATACAAATCCGTAATCGTCATATATATATGAGCGCAGAAAACTTATGAAAAGCTCTGAATCATGGGCCAACTCAGATTGTTTTTTTGCCAGTATCCAAAGATTTTTCACTGTTAGATATCCCGCTAAATGTCCTCCATGAACAGTATTAAACCTTGAGGCTAAGACATTTTCTCTTCTTCTAAAAAGTATTTCACTTTGTCGCATTTCAAATAAATGTGAGTGAATAGAAAAATCTCGATCTTTGAGATTATTTAAATCTAACTTCCCACCAAATTTAAACATTGTAAAGTTAAGTGGTTGAGCAGTAACATCTCGATCACCCGGTACACAATCGAATTCCATGAAACACGCTAAGCCTTCTGATATGGGTCGTAAAATCTCAACTAAAGCTTGTTCTTTCATCCAATCATCAAGCAATTCGACATATTCATCATGATTTGACTGACTTCTCAACTTTGTAGCTTTCCTGAAACTTCTAAGTCGAAGCAAGGCTAAAGCATTACCTAAAGGAGATAAGAAACACCAATGATGAGTTGTTTCATGTAAGAATGTTGGCAACAGTCTAATTGGCAGTTCATTCTTTATAAGTGGGCCGAGATGTCCCCTAAGATCAACCTGTGAGAAAACGGAGATATTTAACACTGATTCGACAAAACTAGAAGTCATATTATTCTTCCTTGAAATATTTTTTAACTATTTATTCTTTTCCCGCTTCAAAAAGTTTCGATGTATCGATCTTAAAAGCATCCCCGATAGCGGCTACAACAGCATCATCTGGTGATAAGCTTGAGTAATTTGAATCCTTAACAGAAATTATCACTTCTTCATCTTTTGTTTTTCTAGTAAATGAAATCTCTCTATTTGATTCTTTTCTATTTTTTAGACATATCATAGTAATTGCAGTAGCCACAATAGAAGTAACTGCGACTATTGCGAAAATAGTTCCTGCTTCTGGGTGAGCATTATTCAACAGACTATGCTCTACTCTTTCAATATCCCCATCAGGAATCTCTTTTAATAATTGCCTTAACTCTAATTCAGTTATACCTGAGATTTGGATCATTTCTTTCATTTTATTACCTTATATAAAATAACAATAAATTTTAGTAAATAATTTATAAACATTTTTTTATTCACATAAATAGCCATTAATAAAAATTTTTAATATCACTCAGCATGTAACTTATAGGTAACAGAAGGAAACTTGCTGGTTACTTTGTTTGCAAACGCTTCAGCGCTTTCTTTACCCCAGTTACGGGCAACATAGTACTCATTACTATCGTAAATAAGTTCAGGCTCACGTGATACACGATACTTATTATATTTCTTATTAGTTTCAGTAACTTCTGATTCTAATTTTAATAACTGGAAAGTACAGGTTTTATCTTCACGTAGAAATTCAAACGTATCTTGATCAATTAAACCTTTGTCATTAAGCAGTTGAACTGTACTGTAACCTATATCAGATTTTCGAATACGAGCATGAATTTCTTCGCCATTAAAACAAATAGTGTAACGGCTTCTATCTTTAGTGCTTGCTCGTGAAGCACGTTCTTTTTGGCGCTTTTCTCGGATTTTAACTTGGTAATCTTCAATTTCAGGAATAGGTATTACCGACTGAATATCTAGTAACACTTTCCCTTCACTTTGGTATGGATGCATACGAACACAGCGAATAGATAAGCCGTAATCGTTAAGCCACATAACTGTTGTTGTTAACTCACGTGAGAACTCAGCAGACGCTAAAACTATTTTAACTTCTTGCCCGAACTCATCTTCGTCTTTTTCATCCCAACCTAAAAAATCTAATAACGATGCTTCGGCATTAAGCTCAAGATCGTTTGCTTTAATATAGTCCGAATAAATATCAACTAAGCGGTCAAACGTTAATGTTGAAACCATTGCAGCATAACGTACCGCTTGCAGTTCCATATGACCGCCATCTTCGGTTCGTTTTAACTCAATAACAACAATGTTGGCTTGTTTATCAATACCTAATAAATCAATACGTCTGCGACTCTCATCCCACTCACCAAACTCTTCAGCAACAACTAATGTATCTGGCGAAATAATTTCAATTTGATGCTTCAACAAACGTTGAAGATCTTCACGTTCTTTTAAGCCCGTTTCAGAAAAAGTTGTACGCGATATTGTTTTTATTTCGTTGTCAGTTACTTGATAAATTGCCATGTTTAAACCTTATGCCGCTTGTTGGTTTTTAATTTCTTCACACTTTTGTTTGATGAATTCAAACATAGGTCTAAAAACTTCAAAACATCCTGCATCTAAGTTTGAAACCACTTCTTTAGCAAAAGTTGTTTTATTGCCATCTGATTTGAAGACTATTTTATTTCCACCAACACAAGGCTCTTCATTAAAGTATTTAGCAGTAGCATCTTGACCATAAAATATATGCTCAATCTCGCAACTTGAATTCCCACCAAATGTTTCCCCATCTTGATGATTCTTAAATACCTGTTTTTTAATTTCAGCATTGTCAGGAATAGGAAGCATAAAAGCATATGAATCACCGCCAGCCCATTTCTTGCTTAAGCCGTTGCATGGATCTAACTCTATTTCATTGCCATTTAAGCTATTCCATTGATTGAACGCTTGGTCAAAATCAAACAGAGCAAAGATTGGTAAATCCCCCATTTCATTATGTATACGTTCATCTGTTATTAATTGATTTATATAAGAACAACTAAAGGCATAAAAAGGAATAAAAGGCATTTCTTCTTCAAATAATTTATACCATGCTGCTTTAATTATTACTGGGTCAGTGCTACCTTCAGTAAATAAAACAGGTTTATTCTCGATTTGAATGGTATTGATAATACTTAATAGTTGCTCTTGTTCTGAGTATTTTATTAAGTCTGAACTCAAACGCTTAACAGCTATCGTTTTGGGCAATTCATAGCAATGAGCATAACTGTCTTTAATGTCGAAAAACTTAATTTTTGGTTGGTTATGCGGAATCAAAGTAACTGCACTATGGCTGCTCATTAGTACATGATTACTATTAGCAGCTTCACCTGTAATTTCTACAACTTGTTGTAGAAAGTCGTATTGCCACTCAGGATGTAAAAAGGAATCAGGCTCGTCCAGTAACGTTATACAATTTTTATCTTTGAATAATTCAGAAATTGAATAAATGTAAACCGACTGAAACTGACCATCACTAAAATATGATATGTTAGCTTCTTGTTTTCCATTGATTTGTACTGGAATATTAATACTACTTAACAATCCTAATGTTCTAAGGTTATCTAATTGTCTAAATAAATCTTGGGAAGAATAATCACTAAATTCTTGCTGAATTTTTTCAATACTAAAATAAAGTACATATTTTTCATCTTCAGATAAGAAGCCTTCGGTGCGAGTTTCATTATCACCTGCCGTAGATATACATAGTGATAATCTATCTAAAAATTCTTTAGTTATGCCAAGTGGTTTCCAATATCTTTGACTAGGGTCATTTGCCTCAGTCATGTTAAATGTATCTGAACTAGCATAAGCAGGACGATTAAATTCTAATTTCAGGTTTAGTGATATTCCAGTAATAGAAAGTTTTTGGCAAATGAAGCTCTTAGATTTATTTTCATTTTGCTGCATCAATATAACTGCTAACAATAACTCTTTATATTCATTACCGATCCCTATGAACCTGCGAACATCATTAAAATCTGCACCTTTAATTTTTTTACTAAAGGATTCTTGATATTTATTTACTAGCCCTGCTATTTGATCATTATGCCCTGAATAATAAATAAGGACGTTTTCAGGTAATGGTACGTTTTTCAAAGTTTTACGATCTTTACCATTAACTTTGAAAGCACTATTTTTGAATTCAATTACTGTTTCTGTGTTATCAATATCAAATACCAAGGTGTAATCAAAATATAGGGCAGCATCTTCATCGCCATATTCGAATAGATGGCGAAAAATACTAATTAGTGCTTCAAAAAAGTTTGATTTCCCTGTGCCATTTTTGCCAACAAAAATATCAATAAAGCTAGTACCATCAAACTTTACTGTAAAGTTTTTTAAGTTTTTAAATTCACTTATGTAAACCGACTTCAAACGCATTTATTATTCCTTTAACCTATATTAATTAAGAGCTTTGTCGACGATTGTATTTGCTAGTTGAACTTTCGTTTTATTGGCTTGTTCAATGCCAATTTTAGCTTTTTCACAAAGTACCATTAGCTCTTTTACTTTTTCTATGATTCTTTGTTGTTCTGCTATCGGTGGGATAGGAAATTCAAACAACTCTAAAACCTTTTTACTCAAGCCTTCAATAGCTACACCTACCTGCCTATCCCAAACTAATCTTTGTATCATTGGAGAATGGATTCCAAGTAAAATAAATTCACTCATTTCTTTTTCAATTAAACGAATTATGGTCACGTGTTGACTGACATTTGCCTCTTTTAACTCAGCAGGAAAAATAGTGGCTCGTCCTAGTGATGCTCCTGTGATATTGAGCAGTACATCATTCGGAAAAACCTTTGTTTTAGACATATTGTTGTGAGTGTCTTCTGGTATATACGCAATGTCTTCAGTCTTAATACCATAATTCCAAATATTTTGAGAACGAAGGAATGGAACACCACTATCAACATAAGCACTTTTTCCACCTCTAGGAGTGCTGCCAGAACCTAATTTTGAAACTAAATTACCAACTCTAGCTAATGCCCAACCTTTTGGTAAATCAAAGGATTTTTCCTCGTTAGTTAGATCAGGTAAAGATTTTTCCTTTGTAATCACTTTATTTTTAATTAATAGAGCTTTTTCGGCGGTAACTCGCTCAAGCAGCTTGGCTGCAGGTTCATCGTTCGAGTCTTGAGGTACAAGCTTACCCATAACAGCAAGTTGCAGGATGGTTTGTTTTAGTTGTTCAATACTATTTTCTGTTATAAATAGAAGGTCAAAATGTTCAGCCAATCGCAGCCAGTTTTGTTCAAACTCTTGTGCATTTTTGCTACTTGTTAGTGTCGAAAGTAGCACTTCTACTAGTAACTTGTGAGCATCTAATTCAGCTTCGGTTTGCTGCTCAAGCTGATCGCAAACCCCCATTAGTTCGTTCACTTTAGTTGCAATACTGTGTTGTTCTTCTATTGGCGGTACAGCAACAATAACATCTCTAACTTTATCCGCATTTAAGTTCATAACCACGGCACCTGAAGCACTTTTTTTGAATGCTTTAACTATGAACGGAGAAGATAACAAACTATACAAGTAATCTTTATCTAATAAACTTGGAGGGCTTATGCGTAACCATCCATCGTGAATACAGCCTTGTATTTTTGTAATATATGGTCGACCAAAGCTCATAGAGTTAGTGAGTAAAAAATCTCCAGGGTATACAACTCTTGTTTTGTTTAGGCCTTCCTTTATAATTTTTTCAGCTGTTCCCGTTATATATTTTCCGCCAATATCAGTATCACCTATTTTTATCCAATTGAGACCATCTTCATCGGTAGTAATAAAAGATTTTATAGGTCGTGGAGAGCCTCCACGCTCAATTTCACATATATCACCAAACTTTACCCACTCCCAGCCTTTAGGTAGTTCAAAAGGTGTTTCTGAATTCCTATGAGAAGTTAATGATTTCTTGTGTTTGATTTTTGAGTCATGTTTTAACTGTTCTTTTTCTTTGGCTATTTTTTCTAGAGCGATAGATGCTGGTTCATGATTATCATTTTGCGACACTAATTTACCACGAACAGCTAAATCTAAAATAAGTTCTCGAAGTTTCTTAATTCCTATTAAATTAATCTTTTTACTAGATCCTCTACCTGTTGAATTCCTCTTAAACGATGCATTAGTCCAGACATTAATGTTTTCAGTAATTAGCTTATTAATATCGGTCATTAATCGTTACCTGTTAACGCAATAGCTAGAATCGACTTCAATTGGTTACGTAATGCTTGAATGTCTTGTTGTTGCTTATCGTAATTAGCTAATAATTCTTCAGGATCATGCAATACTATTTCTTCTTGATGTGGATTTTTATTATCAAGGTTGAAATTACGTTCTTTTATTTCGGCAAAAGGGACTTTCCATGCAAGGTGTTCGTATTGCTTAGCTTCTCGATCACCCCACCATTTTTTACAAGTGTTAAACTCTTCAGCCTTCATAGGTTTAGTTTTGTTATAGGCTTTTATATTATCAGGCAGCTTTTGTTCGTAGTACCACACATTTTCCGTTTGCGTGCCTTTTTCAAAGAATAAAATGTTGGTTTTAATGCTTGTGTAGGGTGCAAATACTGAATTAGGTAATCTAACAACAGTATGTAAATTACATTCAGTTAATAACTTTTCCTTAATCTTGGTTTTAACTCCTTCACCAAATAAAATGCTATCGGGTAATACTATCGCCGCTCTACCATTTTCATTTAGTAAATGAATAATTAACTGTAAGAATAAGTCAGCCGTTTCACGAGTACGATAAGCTGCTGGGAAGTTAAGCTCAATGCCGTCTTCTTCCATGCCGCCAAATGGAGGGTTAGCGACAATTACATCTACACGATCTTTGTTAGTGTAATCACGTAAAGGGCGAGACAAAGTATTATCGTGCTTAATTTGGCTTGGTACTTCAATACCATGTAGAAGCATATTAGTGGTACATAATAAGTGCGGTAATTGCTTTTTCTCTACACCGAAGATCTGGTTTTGTACTTGTTTGTTAACAGCTTCATCAGTAATTTTGTTATTTACTTTTAAGTGATCAATTGAACAAGCTAAAAATCCGCCTGTACCGCATGCTGGGTCTAATATTTTGTCACCTAGTTGAGGATTAACCATTTCAACCATGAATTTAGTTACAGCTCGTGGAGTATAGAACTCCCCTGAGTTTCCTGAAGATTGTAAATCTTTTAATATTTGCTCATAAATATCACCAAAGGTGTGGCGACCTGTATCAGTAGTGAAGTCAATTTCATCTACTTTATTTATGACTTGACGAAGAAGTGTTCCGTTTTTCATGTAGTTAAATGCATCACTAAATGCTTCTTTAGCAACAAAACCACGAGGGTTATTTGTTGGGCTAGCGTGTAACCCTTTTAACTGAGGGAATAGTTTAGTATTAATAAACTCTAATAAAGGCTCCCCTGTCATTAAGTGCTTACCGTCAACATTTAATCCTTCTTTGCCTTTTATTTTCGGATCATGAGCCCACTTGCGCCATAATAGATCTTCAGGAATTGGCGATTCATAATCACCATCGTCAGACATGATCTCGATTTCTTGCTCTTGGTCATCAAATATTTTAAGGAACAATAGCCACGCCATTTGACCAATACGTTGAGCGTCACCATCAACACCTGCGTCTTTACGCATGATGTCTTGAATAGATTTTACAATACTGCTAATTGACATATTTCTCTCTGGGTTCAATAAGATTAATAGCTAACTACATGACATTGGTAGCTATCAATTAAAATTAATTATTTACTGCAACTTCATACAATTGTTGCTCTAATTCTTGTATAGCTTGCTGATATTGCGGCTTACCGCCAAACTCTCTAAGAAGCTCCATAGGGCGACCAAATTGATTAAACGGTTCGTGTTTTAAGATGGTCACTTCTTCAATAGTGCCAATGTCTTTATCAGCGTACTTGTCTAACAATGCGTCTAATACTTTTCTTGCTTGCTCACCGTATTTTGTGAAAACATCACGCTTGCGAACATTATCAGCACGTTCTTTACGCGTTAATGGTGGTTGACCGTAAACAACATGACATATTAAATCAAAAGCACCGTAGTCGCTGCCTACTTCTTGCTCTAACGCTCCCCAAATAACGCCTTGTTCTTCTAGCTCTTTAATAACAGCTTGTTTTTGCTCTGCATTATTCCACTTACGTACAAAGTCATTTAAGGTTGAATATTCTTGTTTAACGGTTTTAACGGTGTAATCTTTTAGTGATTCGGTAATAAGCTTACCGTCTGCATCAATGTACTGAACTCGTTCAGCTAAAACACTAACGGTTACGCCTTTAACCACATACTTAACTCTTGGCTCATTCGTCCCTTCTTCTCCACCAGTAAACGGGTCGTCACCACCCGTAGGATAAGGTTCATCTAAACCATCATCGTTTTCTGTGCCATCATCACCTGAACCTGACTCAGAAGGATCATCTTCTGGTGGTACAGTTGAATCACCACCATTAGGCTTATAAATAACTTCTGCATCACCATCAAATTCTGGGTCTGCGAATCTATCAGTGGCTTTTTTGAAGTCTAAAATGGTAAACCATAATTTTCCGTATTCTTCGTCTATGCGTGTACCGCGTCCAATAACCTGTTTGAACTTAGTCATTGATTTAATACGTTGGTCAAGCACAACAAGCTTACAGGTTTTAGCATCAACGCCAGTGCTCATTAATTCTGACGTTGTAGCAATGACAGGATAAGGAGATTCGGGGTCAATAAAATTATCTAACTCAGCTTTGCCTTCTGCATCGTCACCCGTAATTTTCATCACGTACTTTCTATTTTTAGCGACTTGCTCAGGATTTTCATTTACCAGTGCTTGGCGCATACGGTTAGCGTGATCAATGTCTTGACAAAATACGATAGTTTTCGCCATTGGTTCGGTAGCTTTAAGGTGGTCGCTGATAATTTTAGCGACTAGTTGAGTACGCTCTTCAATAACGATTGTTCGATCAAAATCTTGCTGGTTATATATGCGATCATCAATTAGTTCGCCATTTTTATCGTATTGATTTTTAGTCGGTCGCCAGCCTTGTAGATCTTTGTCTAGATCAACTCGTACAACTTTGTAAGGAGCAAGGAAACCATCATCAATCCCTTGCTTTAATGAGTAGGTATAAACAGGGTCGCCAAAGTAAGTGGAATTAGATACTTCTTCTGTTTCTTTTGGTGTTGCGGTTAGACCAACATGAGAGGCATTACTAAAGTAATCTAGTATTTCACGCCATGCAGAATCTTCAGCAGCACTTCCACGGTGGCACTCGTCTATTACTATTAAGTCAAAGAAGTCAGGTGAAAATTGCTTAAAGGCTTTATGCGATTCTTCGGGGCCAGTTATTGCTTGATATAACGATAAAAATATTTCGTACGACGTATCAACTTTTCGACCAGTGATTTTAGTCATGGCGCTACCAAACGGCTTAAAGTCGTTGGTTTTGGTTTGATCGACTAGGATATTTCTATCGGCAAGGAATAAGATACGTTTCTTAATGCCTGCTTTCCATAACCGCCAAATAATTTGAAAAGCTGTGTAGGTTTTACCTGTGCCCGTAGCCATTACCAGTAAAGCTCTGTTTTGCCCTTTAGCAATAGCTTCAACCGTTTTATTAATGGCATGCATTTGATAGTAACGAGGTGATTTACCGCTACCGTCTTCATAGTAATCTTGTGTTATTGCAGCAAGTTCTTGAGGCTTATATCCTTTCCACTGTTGGTACTTTGCCCACAATTCTTCATGTGATGGAAATTCATCTAAAGTGAGTTCTTGCTCTGTTTGAGCATAAAGACCTGTTTTATCATGAAAGATAAAACCATCGCCATTTGAACTAAAGACAAATGGCACTTGTAGAATATCTGAATAACCTAAACCTTGTTGCATGCCTGCGGCAATAGGTAAGGTGTTTTTCTTAGCTTCGATGATTGCTAATGGTTGGCTAGGCTTGTGGTATAAAACGAAATCGGCACGTTTGCCTTTAGTACGAGCGCCCATTTGTCCACGAACAACAACACGTCCAGCCGTCAGTGAAACCTCTTCACGTATTTGTGTATGGATATCCCAGCCAGCTTTTTTTACTGCGGGTAATATGTATTTTGTACAAATATCTCGTTCCGTAAGTTTCTTTTTATCCATAGGTGCAACCACTTGTGCCGTAAAGTAATTTAAATGATATTTCTCATAGAAATATATCATTTAAATGGGCTTATGTGCACTTTAAAGTGCACTTAATACATATCTAAACATCTTCATAATCTGACATTTACATCATTGGTCACAATCAGCACTGTTCTTCTGCAAATCAAATGACGCAGCGTCCAGCTAGTCATTTTATGCGCAGCGCCCTAGCGCGAAGCGGCAGAGCAATTTTCCCCAGAAAATTAAGAGACTATTGAGCCCCAGCGAAAATCGACTCGGCTTTGTTATTTTTGCGAAGCTAAAAAATAATTTTGCTCGTCCAGAGCGAAACCAAAACAAATGTGAAACCGCCCTAGCGGTTGAAAAACTGAAGCCGCCCCCGCGGCTGAGGCTTGTCATTTGTTTACGGCGTCGGAGGAGCGCCAGCGAACGGTTGACTCCCTTCGTTGGTGTGCAGCGTCCAGCCAACCCAAAGGGGCAAATACACTTTGAAAAAGTAAACAGTATGAGCCGCCAACGGAGGGAGTCAAGCGCCAGCGACGCCGTAGGGTGAATTGTTTATGATTAAGCGTCCAGCGCAATGAATAAACAAGAGGGCTTGCCCTCCAAGCGCATTTTCGTTCAGAAAATAAGTGAGAGGTGAATAAAAATGGGAGGAGCGTCCAGCGACGAGTATTTTTAGAGGACGGCTTCCTCAAAGTATTTCAGCCCTAGCTGAAGTGCTTTTTGTTTTTATTTATGGGTTAATGAAATGGATGAATGAGATGGGCGAAGCTAGTTTTCCATCTCATTCATCCATAACATTTATTGGCTTGGTGGCCAATTTTGAAGTGACGACACTATAAATTTTGATCGGTGCTTGTCATTAAGAGTTACTCTCTGTCCTGATACGGGGACTGATACAATACTAGCAAATAGCTTTTGTAGCCGTGTTGCAAATAAATCATCTGGGCAGATGTAATGTACAAAGGTATAATCTCCAACTTTAATTAATTGGAGATATTTTGAAAAAATCACCTCGTAACGCTTACGAGTTTTTACCGTTTTTTCATACTCTACCGCCCATCTAATACCATTTCCCCATGTAGATATAGCATCAGGCCGTTGGGTAATATTTTTAGGTAAATACTTACCGTTAACCCATTTAATACAACCTTTGTTAGAAGCATTTAACATTGCAACTTGTAGGTCAAGGTGGTGCTGAACAAACATGAAATTGATTTTAGAAGGTTGAAAAGACGGTCGCTGCAACATTGGTTGATCGTCCCATGCTTCAAATTGACCTAATACTGTAATGCCCCAGATTTTTAAATTTAACTCAGGAATTTTAAAGCTTGTGATTAAACCTTTAGATTCAATTTGATTTAGCTTTTTGTATGCCGCAGATAAAGAGCATTCAAATAGTAATGATGCTACAAATGCGCTAGTCCAAATTTCATCACGTAAGAAATGGAGCAATTTAGAGGTTGTCATTTCTGACAAACGAAGCCTTTCACTATAAGAGCTAATCAACATCTATTAACCCCTTACAACCAAACTTATCGACTTTAACCTCAGAACAATACTTTTCATCCACACATGGCTCAATTGTTGTGCTTTTTAATGTTATCGGCGACGTGTAAAATTTTTGAGGTAGTCCATTAAAAAACATAACAGCTTCCCCCTTTTTTAGCGCTTTAAAAACATTAGGTTCCATATAGTAACTAGCAACCTCTCTCGTAGTTTTAGTGAGTTTCTTTTGTTGAGTTAAAGAGTTAGTAGTTTCATAAATATATTGAGGCTCTTCAACAAGTATTTCTCCACTCATTTCAGCAAAATATCTGGCTGTTTCAGGAGCCTTTACCTTATATGTGATCTTAATATTACAATTTTCGGTTATAGCCGAAACAACAGACTGATTATCCATATTAGCGGGGCAGTCTTTAAGATCATCAATACTTTGATGAGCTACAATAATATTTGCATTCATAGAGCGTATAGTAGCAAGTGCTTTAACTGCTATATTCGATAGAAGATACTTAAATTCATCGAGTACAATTGCAACGTGCCGTGAACAATCACGCTCTCTGTATTTACAGTATTGTAATATTGAAGCTAACAAAATCCGTTGTAATAACAAAATTCTGCTGCTATCTGTTGAACACTTTATATAAATTAAGGAGTGACTTTCTATCGCTTCCTGAATATCAATACCACGCAATGTATTAATAGATTTAACTTGGCAAAGTCTTTTTAACTCAATAGTTAACTTCTTAACATTTTTATCATTACATATATCTTTTCTAAGAAATAAATTAATTGCTTCAGGAACAGTAAGCTTACTATGTTCCTTAATAAAAAAAGATAACTCTTCAACAATTTCTTGTTCTGCTGATTTATAAAAGTCTTGAGCATTACCTTGAAAATCAAGCATAAATCCAGCCGACAAACATTGTTCAATAATTTCAAACCTGTCATTTTTAAAAAGTGTTAGATGTGCATTATCAAATTCAAGATCAATCATGAAAAATGGTACATCGTGCCGTTCACATTCTTGGCTCAAAATTTTAGGTAAAAAGTCATCAAACTTTGGATCAAAAAAAACACATGAGCTTCTGTTCATTATAAATTGGCTTACTATAAGCTGTAGAAGTAACCCTTTACCTGTACCAGTTCCACCAACGATCTGCCAATTCCAATTTATTGCATCCTCATATGAAATGCTTAAGATACTATTCATAATATTTTCCTAGGGCTACAAAACCTTTCTTCTCAATATCTAAAGGATCAAACTGCGTATAATTTTCACCTTTTTGCATGTTTTCTATATCAGTTTTAACCTTTTGTTTCTGTGACGATTTTTTTCTTAGGGAAATCGTCACCCGTTCATATAAAGTGTCAAAACTTCTATGAAAAACCCAAATAGATAAAGTAGTTAAAAGTACTAAGAACACGAAAATAAATAGTTCAGTATTAGTGACTAATTTGCCACGGTTTAAAGCCCAAAACATGTAATATTTGGTTGGAGAAAAGCTCATAAGTGGGCTCGCTAATAGCGAGCCCAAAATGACAAATGAAGATATGAACTTAATGTCTTTATTAGCTTGAATCATTAGATATATAGCCCCACCAATGCATAACGGAACTAAATGTTCAAACTCAGTTGAAATATAAGAAGATACTTCCAAAGTTTTAAAAATAATATCTTCTAAAATTTTGACTAAAACTTTCATCTGCGCCTCCAATATTTAAATATGAAAGGTACGACCTTCTGAAAGCCATTCTTTACACACAAAGCGAATAGCGAGCCCAAGCCAATTACAACTATTAACGAGCAAAAGCTAAAAGTTAAAACGGATAAAGAATAATCTTCAGAAAACATCAAGCCTATAGGTAGAAAAACACCTACAAGAAGAAAGCAAATTGCTAAAACGATAAAAATAGCAAGAGCTTCAGCTGTTCGAGCCCTTTTAAGAAGGAATATACACAGCCCAAAAATAAAACTTGCACCATCAAGACTAATTTCATCACGACAATTAAGTAACTCATTGAAATTTTTAGTAATAGTACTTTGCTCTGTGAACTCGCAAGTTGATTGCCAATTATTTTTTAAACTAGTAGTGAGCTTTACTGGTATTTCAAACGGTTCAGCCATTATTGCCTCCTTCAAAATCATCTTTATCATCAAAATCAAATGACAATTGAAACTCTTGCTTTTTTGTCTCAAACCATTGCTCAAACTCAGCTAAATCGTATAAGCGCTTTCTTCCAATCTTGAAAGACGGCGGAAGATCTTTATCGCCTTTGCTAGTTTTGTTATACAAAGTTCCAATCGACATGAATAAACGCGATGCTACATATTTTCCATCTACACACTTTCGAAAAATTTCTTTCTCATTTTCCATATTAGTTGCTCCAGTTATTGATTAATGTAATTGCTGGCCAGCAAGTTATATTCTGAAGCATCCAAAAAATTTGTTACGGTAGTTAGCAAGGAAAGATCACCCCCTAACTCCCTATTGTTTTGTTTTGTCGCTTATGGTAAGTATCAAGAATAAAATAATAAGCTTCGTATATTTATATAAAGCTTATTATTTAAGAGTATATGGGGGGATGTTTTAGGTTGAAGGACTTAATAAATTCTCTAGGTATTTTATTGTTAAAATGTAATACGCACCTTATGTTTTAAAGATGAGTTTTGCCCAAAGCTCATAGCTTTCACGTTGCTGAGCAATCCAATCTGAACGCTGGTAATGAGCCATAACGCCAACTAACTTGTGGCCAAGATGCTTTTCTAAAACATGAAGTCCAATGCCCTCATCCGCCAAATTTGTTACCAGCGTGCGTCTGGAATCGTGCGGGCGAAAAGTATCTGCAACTAAGCCCTTTTTAATCAGTCGCTCATGGCTTCGTTTTAACTGACGTCCAATAGCTTGCCCCGTAATGCTTATCCCTCTACTTATTGGATCAGCAGAAAACACAAAACCTGATTTTCCAAATAATCTTTCCATTTCATCTAATTTTTTTCGAACAATCTTTGGTACTGGTCTACGGATAGGCTCGCGAGACTTACTTAAATGAGCTGGTACAGTCCAAATCATATCGTCCCCTTCACCATGAAAATGAGCCCATTGAGCTGTATTAATTTCACAACAACGGGGAGCCATTACAAATAGCACTGTAATAGGGGCTTTCATATTTGCTTTTGCGCCTGAACGCTCCGTATCAAGGAGAACTTCTTTTACTTCATTAACCGTTAATACACGGGTTGCAATATTAGATGATTTACCTCCCACATCTTGAACCATAAACTTTAGTACGGGTAGATTATCTGTAATAAGTTGACGTCTTATACACCATCGTAATGCAGCTTTTGTGGTGCGAAGTACTGCTCCTGCAAGTACTTGTGATGATCCTGCAATAACATCAAAAACGGCACGCCATTCACGAGCTTCGATATCTTCAACATTTTGGTGTGGGAATTTTCCAACAACATGCTGAATAGTAGAATGGTAGTTCGCAGCTGTTTTTGTACCTAATTGTTTATCAACTCGATGTGTTAACCATTCATTGATACACTTATCTAATGTGAATGATTTAACTTTATCCTTAGTTATTCGAGGATCTTCACCTAATGCTAAAAGCTTCTGTAGCTCGAGTGTTTTTTCGCGTGCTTCGGCTAAAGATAAAACAGGATAAGTACCAAGACACATGCGTTGAGCTTTATCATTAATTCGAAACCTCAAATAAAAACTAACTTTACCTTTCTTACTCACTCTAATTGAAAGGGAATCGCGATCAGATTTTTCTAAAACTTTTTCTCTGCTTTTACCATTGAATGATTTAATTTGTGATGCGGATAGAGTCATTACTATTACCTATGTTAATATTCATTTGTTACAACAAATTTGCACCTCAAAGTTGGGAGAAAATTTGTTTAGCTTTTTAGGTGCACAACTAAGTGCACATTTGAGCTGTCATTCAATGTAACGTTAGATAACACTAGATAACTTACCCTGGTTGATACGAGCATTTTACCCTAATAAAAACAATAAGTTAATATCACATATGGTCACACAAACTCATTCTAACTCACAACCTTCAATCCTCTGGCACGATTATGAAACCTGGGGAATATCCCCAAAGGTTGACAAGCCTTCTCAGTTTGCGGGGATCAGAACAGATTTAGATCTCAACATCATTGGCGAACCAGAAATGTTTTATTGCCAACCGCCACAAGATTACTTA
>JAWUXK010000051.1:0-11312 GCA_034111385.1 Colwellia sp.
GGGGTGAGTAATCAACAATTGTTAGATCAGGTAAAAGCTTTCTTAAATACCTCACTCTACTGTCTATTTGACGTAATACACGCTTATTGAAGTGATAATCGGCATTTTCCGAACGGTCACCTAAACTTGCTGCCCAAGAAACAATCTTCGTTATTTCTGGTCGCTTAACTTTCCACAGATGATCATGTTCTTGTTGAAGCTTTTCGTAGCCTGCGCGGGTAATTAATTTAGTTTTCACAACATTTGCTCGTTAATCGGTGATTGTTTTTCGGTATGTCGTCATGATACACCTATACCCGTTCCACTTGAAGATTCATGACTTAGCTGGAATTAGAAACGTCTTTGTAGGGTATTCATTAGTGTAACGAGTGTTCCCTGAATGAAAGCCCTACACTAAAGTGCCATTGAATAGTTCAATGGATGTCAGTCATGATCAATAAAAATATAGTAGAGTAAAAACACATTATGTTGAAATTTAAACCGTTCATTTTTTTATTATTATCCTCGGTGATTAGTATGTCATCCCAAGCTGATTTTCTTAAGCTAAATAATTTTGGATCTAATCCAGGAGATCTTGAAGCGAGCTACTTTTCGCCTAATATTGATAAACCCAAATTGGTCGTTTTATTACATGGCTGTGCTCAATACGGTGATGAGCTTGCACGCCAGAGTGGGTTATTTGGTTTAGCAAAAAAACATAATTTTGCACTGCTATTACCTCAACAAAGCTTGAGTAATAATATTAAACGTTGTTTTAATTGGTATTCAGCGGATGATTTCACTAGAGACTCAGGAGAGACTTTATCAATTAAAAACATGATAAGTCGTCTGCAAACACAACTGGGTAGTGAAGACGTTTACATTATTGGTTTATCTGGTGGCGGTGCCATGGCAAGTGGTATGTTAGCTAATTACCCCACATTTTTTACTGGAGGAGCGGTGGTTGCGGGTATCCCTTTTCCTTGCGCCGATGGCTTAATTACCGGTATTTCATGTATGAGAAATGGTCCTTCTCAAACGGTTGATAAATTGGTGGATTTGGTTCAGAAAATCAATCCGAAACAAACAATATGGCCTAAACTCTCTGTTTGGACAGGAGGAAAGGATAGTATTGTTAATCCTTCGAACTCATCCATGCTTGCACAGCAATGGGCTCAATTATCAGCATTAAAAAACAGGTCAATTCTTCATAAAAAATCCGACTATACCATCACCCACTGGGAAAATTCAGCAAATGAAGTGCTAGTTGAACTGGTCGAGGTGAGTGATCTTGGTCACGGTATTATGGTCAACCCACAAGTTGAAAATGGTGGCGAGGCGTCGGATTATTTATTGGTTTCCCCAATCAGTACCGTAAAACATGTCGTTGACTTTTGGCGGTTATCTTTAACGGAAAAGTAAGACTGATAAAAATCACATTAAAAACAAATGCTTGCTCATGGCACTATAGTGCTAATTATTTTTTTAAATTTATCAGATAGAGTGTTATTCATTGGTAAAAAAGCTTCATCAATAAAAAATGCACTAACTAATAACATAAAATAATTATGAATAAGGGAATCTCATGAAACAGCATAATAGAAATAGAAGTTATCTCGCTTTGGCTATTGCCACCGCATTAACCAGTAACATGGCATTTGCACAAGAAGCAACAGATGAATCTCCTGCGGCTAAAGAGTCTGGCCTTGAGCGCATTGAAGTTACCGCACGTAAAACGGCAGAGAATCTACAGACGGTACCGGTAGCCATATCGTCAATTGGTGCTGCGGAACTTTCTGCAAACGGTATCTCAGTGATGACAGAAGTACAGAGATTTTCGCCAAACACTACTCTGCAAACAAGCCGTGGTACTAATTCAACACTGACGGCATTTATCCGTGGTGTTGGACAACAAGATCCGCTTTGGGGCTATGAGCCAGGTGTAGGTATATATGTTGATGATGTCTATATGGCTCGTCCTCAAGGTGCTGTTCTGGACTTATTAGATGTAGAGCGAATTGAAGTACTTCGTGGACCACAAGGGACACTTTATGGCAAGAATACTATTGGTGGAGCCGTAAAATATGTGACTAAAAAAATGTCAGGCGACCCAGAGCTGAACATAGAAGGAACAGTTGGGAGTTATAAGCAAAAAGATGTAAAAGTGACTGGTCAAATACCATTGATTGAGGATAAATTATTCATTGGTTTTGGTCATGCGGAGCTTCGTAGAGATGGTTTTGGAGAGTTTTTGACTTCGGCATTACCAGATCAAGATTTGGAGAACTACAACAAAGACTTAACAGCCTCACGTTTAACGTTGGAATTTCATGCCACTGAAGATTTGTTTATGCGTTTAGCATGGGATAAAACAAGCGATGATTCTAATGCCAAAGGGGGTTACCGTTTACTGCCAAGTTTATTAACTACTGCGCCCGTACCTGACAGTGTTTATGATTCTTATACCAGTATGCCAACAAGCAACTCCGTTGAGCTTGAAGGGTATAGTTTTCTGGTAGAATGGCAGGCAACTGATGAATTAACAATTAAGTATGTCGGCACGTCTCGAGAAGGATATTCACTGACCAATATTGATTTTGATAATACGTCGTTAGATATTTTTGACGTACCCGCATTTTATGATGACGAAAATACCAGCCATGAATTACAAGCAAACTACGTAGGCGATGGCTTTACTGTAGTCAGTGGTCTTTATGCCTATGATGGTGAGTCTTGCGGTCACTTTGATGCAATTTTAGGTTTCCTAGGTAGGGCGGCGTTTAGCACTCCGGGCTTAACGCGCGAAGTTACCGGTTGTAACAATAGTAAAAGTACCGCGGCTTATATCCAAAGCAGTATTGATATATCTGAGAAGTTCTCGGTAACAGTTGGTGCGCGTTATACCACAGAAGAGAAAAAGGCCTATGTTAATAATGGCTTGGCATTTAGTAATGTATACCCTAGTGATGATTGGATACCAGGATATGTGAGAGGGAGTGTTTCTTTTCCTCAAGTGTTAGGTACTGACACTGATAACGATGGCATTTTAGATGCACCTAAAAAAGAAGATTGGTCTCAATTTACACCTCGACTGGGAATGGAGTTTCAGATCGATGATGACACTATGCTATTTGCAAGTTACTCTAAAGGCTTTAAGTCGGGTACATTTAACCCAAGAGCTACTGTAAATGAATCAGCAGCGGATCCTGAAATTGTAGACTCTATTGAGTTTGGGGTAAAGACAGATTGGAATGATGTTTTACGTACCAATATTACGTTGTTCTCTTTAGATCACAAAGATCGTCAGTATATTACAGTAACGCCAGATCCAAATGATTTTACCGTATTAAACCAAAATTTAGGTAACATCAAAGGTTCAAGAGTTAAAGGTGTGGAAGCTGAAATTACTTGGGCAGCTTCTGAAAACTTGACAGTTGATTTAGCAATAGGCCTATTAGATGCTGAAATTCAGGATGATCCAACCGTTGCAACACCATTAGTCGGTTTATCAAATACTCCTGATTATACCGTGAATTTAGCCGCAAGCTACAACATGGAAACTGAGATGGGGTACTTTGTTTTTAGTGGTGGCTATTACTACCGTGATGACTATTTATTATTTGAAGATAGCGATTCATTACTTCAAGATGGCTATGGTACGCTAAACGCCAGTATAGCTTGGGAAGGTATGGAAGGTAACTGGTATGGTGGCATTCACTTGAAAAACATCACTGATGAAGAGGCAATGGTGGGTGGCTATAATTTTGCCGCTGACAATGGCGATGGTACATACAGCCCTGGCTTAGGTGGAGACACAACCTTGATTGGTTATTTTAATGACCCTCGTACAGTGCATTTAACATTAGGTTATCGTTTTTAATAAGCCTACTACTAAGTAGATAAAGCTAAATAAAAAGAGCTGGTTTTACCGGCTCTTTTTTTGAGAATAAACCATTTACTCTTGTTATTCTTGGTCTATTTATTGAAAATGTAGTTTTGTAACCCTAAAAGGACTGCTGTTATGAATCAAGCTAAAGTAGTGATTGCTGATGATCATCCATTATTTCGGACGGCGTTAAAGCAGGCGGTAGTTGATTGTATGCCTGATGCGAGTATTAAAGAAGCATCAAACTTTGATGATTTACTGGTTGAGATTGATAAGTCACCTGAATTAGAGATTATTTTTCTAGATTTACATATGCCCGGTAATGATGGTTTTACTGGCTTGACCCAGTTGCAAAATAATCATCCAGATTTAATTGTTATTATGGTTTCATCAGATGAAAACCCAGATATTATGCAAAAAGCCATTAATTTTGGCGCAGCAGCTTTTATTCCTAAATCTGTAGATTTATCAACCATTGCAGAGGCGATCAATACCGTACTGACAGGCGACACTTGGTTACCGGTAAGTATGCCTATGAATAATGATACTAAATTAGCACATGAACATAAAAAGTTAGCACAGCAGTTAGCGCAACTGACGCCTCAGCAATATACTGTTTTATCTTTGGTTGCCGATGGACAGCTTAATAAACAGATTGCTGGAATTTTAGATATTAAAGAAAATACCGTAAAAAAACATGTGTCGGCAATTTTACTTCAATTAGGCGTTTATAACCGAACTCAAGCGGGTTTAGTGTATCAACAATTAATGCTAACACCTCAAGAGAATGTTACTTTATCCTAATTAATCAATGATTTATTAATAGCTGCTTCATTAATTTTTTTAATGCTAAAGCCTTTATTGGTTTTCGCATAAAATAAAATTGCGCACTATTGGTATGCTCTCGTACTTGCTCTGACGGATCTGCTGAGCAAATAATACAAGGTGCATGCCATGCCATATCCGCCAATGTTTTTTGTATTAAATCTACGCCATTATTGTCATTGTCTAAATGGTAATCAGAAATGATAATTTCAGGGGTAAAGTCGTGCTTGGCCATTGAGCTTGCTAGGCTTTCTTCGTCTTTAGCTGCAAGGACCTTACAACCCCATTCTTCTAGTTGTGATTTAATTGCCTTGAGCATAATGGCTTCATTATCAATTAATAGAATGGGGAGGCCAATAAACTCACTTGCTGGTCTATTTTGCGTATTGGTTTCTATTACCGCTTTTGGTGTTAATTTAACTGTGCTTCGGGGGAGGGTGATGCTAAAGCAGGTACCTTTTCCTGCGGTAGATTTTACTGCAATATCAACATTAAGTAATTTAGCAATACGATCACAGATAGCTAATCCTAACCCTAGCCCTGATTTGTCTTGTGTTTGTTTTAAACGCTCAAATTCTTTGAAAATGGTTTTCTGATCGGCTAAGTCTATCCCTGGGCCATTATCCCAAACTTCAATAGCTAGCTGATTTTTATGATGTTTAACGCCAAGTAAAACTTTGCTTTTTTTATTTTCTTGGGGACAGTAGTTTAGAGCATTTGATAAAAAATTTTGCACAATACGGCGCAATAGTCGTTGGTCTGTTTCAACAATACAGGTAGATTTAACATAATTAAATTTGAGGTCTATTTCTTTTGATAACAAAGTAAACTCTTTACTTAGTGGTGCGAGTACATCGTCAATGGCAAAACAGTGAATATCAATTTTTTGAGAGCTATTGTCTAGTCTTGAGATTTCTACCAAATCGGCCAGTAAACTTTCGGCAGCGCTTAATGAATGCTGAATATTCGTGGCTAGTTCGGCTAAATCGCCCCCTTGAACTTTTTTGTTAAGCATGTTGGTAAACAGTGATAAGGCATTGAAAGGCTGCATTAAATCATGACTAGCAGCAGCCAAAAATTTACTTTTACTGGTATTAGCCGCTTCGGCCTCGGCTTTCGCTTTTGTTAGTTCGATTGTACGCTCAGTGACTCTTTGCTCTAAATGGTCATTGGCTTGCTGTAACGCTTTTGTAGCTTCTATGTGGGAGGTTATATCTGAAAAAGTACTGACAAAGCCACCACCGGGCATCGCTTGCCCTCGCATTTCAAGTACAATTCCGTTAGGCATTTCACGTTGAAAATAGTGGCTATTGCCTTGTCTCATATGTTCAAGGCGGCGATTGATAAAGTCATCTTGTTTTTCGCTAAAATTTACATTGTTTTTACGGGTAACAATAATGCCGCGTTCGGCGTTAAAACGAATTAGCTCGGCAACTGGCTTGCCAACCTGCACTAAATCACTAGGATAACCAAGTAACTCAATATAGCGTTTATTCCATGCAACGATACGCATGTCGGCATCAATAATACTAATACCTTGCTCAATATTTTCAACGCCAGCTTGCAGTAATTCTCGATTAAAGTGAAATAGCTTATTTGCCTCATCAACAATATTTACAACCTCTTGCAGCGGCATTGATTGTTTTGCTGTTACCGCCTTCATTACCATTCGAGTAGAAGCTGAGCCTAGTACACTGGAAAGCTGTAAACGGGTATATTGAATTAACTTTTCAGGTGCCTTAGTGCTAGTTAATTGCTTTGCGTGATCATGAAGGAAAGTTTCAGCGGCACTGTTATTAATAAAGCGTTGTAACAAATGATATAAGTCTTTACTTGATAAGTTTTGCTCAATATCACCTTGTTGTTTATAAATATACACTTCTGCTTGTAGTTTTTCTGAAACGCTGCGTTGGCTTAATAAGGAGATAGCAATAAAGCATAGGCTATTGGCTAATAAACTAAAGAGTAGTCCATGGCTAATATGATCCAGTGAGTTAAAGCCAAACAGAGCGTAAGGTTTAAGCCAATCAAAACCGAACAAACCAGCGCTAACCCAGAGTGAGTCGGTTAGTAGGCTAGGTAAAAACAAGGTGTAGAGCCAAATGACACTACCGACAGTTAAGCCAACTAGTGCGGCTTTTTTGTTCGCTTTTCGCCAATATAAAGCGCCAATCACTAACGGTGCTAATTGGGATAACAAAACAAAAGAGAGTAAACCAATGGTGGCTAGGTGGTTTTGTTGATTAATTACACGCTCAAAAGTAAATGCTAAGAGTAAAAGTAACGCAATAGACACCCGACGAATATTGAGTAACAAATGTGACAGTTGAGTTTTTTGTTTGCTGACAAAATTATTGTAATGCAGTATTAACGGGGTAACTATTTCCGTAGTCACCATAGTACTTAATACAATGGTGGCAACAATGACCATACTTGTTGCAGCAGCTAAACCACCAATATAGGCGACCCCACCCAACCAAGCTTGTTGGAAAAATAATGGAATGGTGATGACATAGGTATCGGCGTTAACATTTCCACCGGGAAATAAATTTTGTCCAGCAAGCGCAATAGGCAACACAAATATATTAATAGCAATTAAATATATTGGGTATAAATAGCGAGCACTTTTTAGTTCATTTTCCTGATGGTTCTCTATCATCATCATATGATATTGCTGCGGTAAAATGAAAATGGTTATCATACCTAGTATGGTTTGAGATATTGCAAAGTAACTGCTGCTTGTTGGTTGACTATCAACAACACGTTGAGATTGTGAAAATAAATCCCCAACACCATCAAAAACATAAAACGTGGCGAATATACCAACCGCAGTCAGTGCGAATAATTTTATAACCGAACTAAACGCAATCGCTAACACTAAGCCTTGGCTTTGTTTGTTTATTGCGGCTTGTCTTGCGCCAAATAAAATACTGAAAATGATTAAAACCAGTGTCACGATAAATGTTGTACTAATGCCAGATTGGTACGAACCGGTGAGCAAATCAAAACTTTTACTAATGGCGCGTAGTTGTAATGCGATATAAGGAATGGTGCCTAATAAGGCAACGATGGTCACCGTTGCCGCAATAATAGGAGAACGGTCGTATCGGCAGGCGATAAAATCAGCAATAGAGGTTAAATTCTGTTGTTTGGTAATACGTAATATTCTCAGTAACATTGGCCATGCGAGCACAAAACAGAGAATAGAGCCAATGTAGACTGGCGCTAACCAAGCACCCGTGGTTGCTGCTTGCCCAACCGTGCCGTAAAAAGCCCAAGAAGTACAACTGACACCTAACGATAAACTATAAACCCAAGGGAGAGAAAGCCACTTTTTATTCGCTTCTTTTTGCCCCCAATAGGCAACGACAAAGAGCAATAATAAATAGGTAATAGAGAGTAAAGATACCAGCCAAGTATCTAGAGAGAGCCAAACTAACAAAGATTATTCCTTAGTTAAAGAGTGTTTGATGGAACAAGGTTTAGGGTAACTAATACAATAACATGCGTTGAGAAAAAACACAGCGAACGAAGGTAGTACATAATTGTGTTATCTATTTAGTTAAGCTGATTATAAGTGACAATGAATAGTTGAAATATTTTTAATGAACTTATCTACAATAAACAACAAATATCTAGTGGCAACGCTTGTTTTCGTTAGTTACACATTGTTCGCCATGGCTTGGGTTGGTGGAACGGCGAGCATGGGCCAAATAATGGCAAGTATGCACATAGATAGTTTGGCCTCAGCAAGTTTTATCAGTGGAGCTGTTACCCTAGCCAAAATTGTGGGAACATTTATTGCGGCTTGGTTGGCTGTAAAAGTTGGTGTAAAAAAGGCCTTCTTTATTTCAGGCATTCTGATTTCTGTTGGAATACTAACGCCATTAGCGCCTAATTATGAATTATTACTGCTGAGTCGTTTTCTGATGGGGCTTGGCGGTGCATTTATGATTGTTTACTTTAATCCCATTGTTATGGCTTGGTTTGAACCGGAAGAACGACCTACTATTAATGGTATTAACGCGGTAGCCTTTAATGTGGGGACTGGCATTATTCTTTGGCAGATGAGTAGCTTCAATGCGCTCACCGGTAGTTGGCAAAGTACTTTAATATTGTTTTCTTTAGTGAGTGTGCTGTTAAGTGTTGCTTGGTTATTAGTGGAGAATAAAGAAGCCAACACAGGAACCAAAAATGATGTGGAAACCCAAGTAAATTACTCTTATATTGATGGGTTGAAAGATAAATTTAATTGGATATATGCATTAACCTATTCAGGTATTTTAGCCTTTTATATCTGTTTATTTACTTTTTACCCTAAAGCTGGGATTAGTCAAAGTGCCTTAGTGATCGCTTCGGGCATTATTGGTACCTTGGCAGGGATTTTTTATAGTAAAAAGTTTGCGGCTCGTGTACCTGTTATACGTTGGTCAGGCTTAGTGATTATTGTGACAGTGCTCGGTTTGTCTTTTGGCAGTGGTGAATGGCTGCAAACACTTTGTGCTATGGCATTAGGGTTCTTTATATTTTTTCCTGTTACCGCACTAGTGACTATTCCTCACGAATTACCTAATATGACGGGTGAAAGAATCACGGTTGTGTTTAGTTTATTTTATTCAATTAGCTATTTAATTGCGACGATAGTTCTATGGAATTTTGGTAGGCTAGTCGATATCAATCAAGGTGATTTTACCAGTGCCTTTACTTTGATCACAGCGGTTAGTAGTACATTTTTTATTGGTAGCTTCTTTTTGCCAGAAACGGCAAACTGTAAGAAACTAGAAGTTAAACAAATGCCTGAAAAAAAGGAGTCATCATGCGAGGCGTAATATCAGAGAAACTTACAGGGTTGATGGAACAAGCAAATATTGCTGCTCAAGAATTTAAAAAAAGTGGCGTAGAACTTACGCCTAGTTTAGTGCGTGAGAACCTTGATAGGCTTAGTGTATTTATTGGCGAAGGGCCTGAATTAGCTTTTGTACAAGAAACCGCTTTTGTTACCTCAACACATATTATTCCAGCAAGAGTTTATAGCCCTGATCCGGAAAAAGCCTTGCCTGTGGTTTTACATTATCATGGTGGGGGTCATATGTGCGGCAGTATTGAGCTATATGATACGATTAGTCGGAAAATTGCTGAAGCTGGAAATTGTATAGTTATTGCAGTTGAGTACCGACTAGCCCCTGAATATCCATACCCAGCAGGCGTTGAAGACAGTCAGTATGCATTAGCTAATTATCAAGACGTGTTATCAGATGTGAACTTTAATCAGCAATTAATTATTCTTGGAGACAGTGCTGGCGGCGCTATTTGTACCACATTGGCAAGTAATAATATCGGTAATTCGGCCGTTAAAATTGATAAGCAAATCCTTATTTATCCTAGTGTTGATTACACTATGAGTTGTGATTCAGTAGAAGAAAATGGCACGGGCTTTTTATTAGAAAAAGAAAAAATGATTTGGTATTTTAATAATTATCTGCAAGAAAAAGAGCTGAGTAAACAGGCATCACCTTTGTTTATGCCAATGTCGGTTACTATGCCAGAAACGCTGATTTTTACTGCAGGCTGTGATCCTTTAAGGGATGAAAGTATTGCTTATGGTGAAGCGTTGGTACAAACAGGTGTTAACGTAGAACAACACTCCCTTGATGGTATGATTCATGCCTACATGTTGCTTGATAGTATTGTTAAAAGTGAATGTGATGAAACCTATCGATTAATTGGTGAGTTTATTCAGTCGTAGGCTTTTATAAAATATAATTATTAGTAAATAAATAAAGAGATTAACAGTAGGTGAGCACTCACCTACTGTTAATCTTGTAATAACTTTTTTATCACGAATCACATTGATATTGGCTGAACTTAAAAAGTTACAATACTTCTTTTGCAGCTCTAAAAGCTTCTTGTGCTGCAGGAGCCCCACAATAAACGGCACTGTGTAGGAGTACTTCACGAATTTCTTCTTTTGTTGCTCCATTATTTAGTGCGCCACGAATGTGACCTTTTAACTCTTGCGGCGCTTTTAATGCGGCTAACATAGCAATGGTTACTAAGCTTCGTGTTTTACGATCTATTCCCTCTCTTTGCCACGTAGAACCCCAGCCGTGTGCGTTAATGTATTCTTGCATTGGTTGGGTGAAATCATCGGCATTATTTAAAGCGCGATCAACAAATTCATCGCCCATTACTTCGCGGCGGATTTGTTCACCTGATGTTGTAGTCATGTCATTCTTCCTAATAAAAAATAGCCTCGGGTAGGTTAAGATGAGGCTTTCACTTGTCGTTAACGGTATTTTAAAGCTTTTAGTTAAAATTTTAAATACATCTTATATACATTGTTAGTTACTATTTATATGTCGCTTGTAAATAATCAAATACTGCACGTATACCGAATGCTTCGCCACCTAAAGGGCGGCCAGATAAGGTGCGAACATTAAAAGCCATCACATCAAAATGTACCCATTTAGTGTCTTTACTGACGAATTTTTGTAAATAAAGGGCAGCAGTAATAGCACCACCAAAAGGTGTTGCAGAGCAGTTAGTCATATCGGCAATCGTACTTTTAAAGAGGTCGTTATAAGGTTCATAAAGCGGCATACGCCAAACGGGATCACTAATT
>JAWUXK010000052.1:0-13051 GCA_034111385.1 Colwellia sp.
TCTTTCAGCGCCCAACGCGCATAACGTTCATTTAATTTTCTATACTTTAATGTAGCAGTTAAGGTTATCGGAGACTTTATCCAAGAAGGTAAAGCAAATGAATAAGAGACGAGATCTGACTCTCCTGCCTTTATTACTCGCTTAAACGATTCACCTATTCGGTTAAAAAGATCGTGTTTCCAAACCAGTTGTCCTTTTTTATCGACCGGTAAAGAACGATAAAAGTGCGCATTTTTGTCAACAAAGTTATTGTCATCAAGTAAACCACTATTGAATATGTTTCGTCCTTGAGCATCAACTACTATAAATTCAAGCCAAGCTTGGTTTATATCGATTGATCCTCCAGGAAAACTATGGCCCACACCTTGATTACTGACAATAATATTAATATTAGTTTTTTCACCAAGGTAATAATAATAAGGGGCTTCACTCGAATCACGTAAATTTTCATCGACAGCATGTAGGGTTTGTAGAGCATCTTTTCGGTTAGGTTTATCGATACTAACGCGTAATTTATTGGATTGTAGAAAAGACTTAACTTTTTCTAATTGATCGGTATCACCGCGTAATATGGGTAAAAATGTATTCGCAGCAGGATAATGATGAGATCGTATTTTTCCATCCTTGTCAGCAGAAGGGTCACTGGAAGTGAGCAATGGCATATGACAATCTTGACAGCGACTAACGTTGGTATGGGCAAAGCTTTCTTCTTGTTGGTTTGAGAATGGGCTATCTAACCAACTGCCATAGTCATCTTGCATCTTTACCCAACCCCAACCATTCATGTCTTTATCCATGAATTGGCTATGGCAGGTGGAACAATATTTAGACTCTTTAAATAATGGCTTACCGAGATCTTTAATATGCTGATTAGGTCTAACGCGAATCATCAAATCATGGAGGCGGGTTAGCAGAGTATTATCACTTTGTGCAAAAAGGTAATCTTGCTTGGGTTTGAACTCGTAACTAGCAACTCCCTTTAAATGCACTAGCTTATTTATGCCATGACAACCTAAACACGAAACCCCTTCTTCATTCGCCATGGTGTTGCTCACTGCACCATGTTTTCCTCCCGGTGATAATTCTCCCGACAATAATGCGATAGGGGCATGGCAACCTTCACAATAACGCGTCGCATTAACCCCTTTGCTGTTAACAAGGGTTTCTATATTTGTCACATAAGTAGGATCTGATGCAGCTTCTTTATGGACAGATGACACCCATTGTTGGCCAATATCTTCATGACATGAAATACATTTGTGTGAGTTTCCAATTTGATTTTTATCTATAAAAGCATTGTTTGAGCTTTCGGTTTGGCTAGGGCGAAAGCGATGCTCTCCATAAGGAAGTTGATAATTTTCAACTAGGGGCTTTTCAGAATAAGGAACTAAAAGGTATTGATAGAGTAAGGTAAAAGTTATTATGCAGACTTGTATCGCTAAGTTAAAAAGTAAAACTACTCTGGCAGTATTACGGGTAATACTGGGAAACACCGGCTCTGCACTACTTTTTCTGCGTTTCGGTAAAAGTATAAAGTGTAAAAATAGGTGAAAGGCTAACAATATTATAAATAAGCCAGAGCTAATTATATGAGTAAAATAGAGCCAGCGTTGGTTTTCTTTTTGCCCAACTAGCATTAAATACCAGCCGCTGTAAATAAAGGCAATAATAATTAATAAAATTATTAACCCACTAACAAGAACTCTTATCCGACGAAAAGCTAAAGTACGGCGAAAGTGTATAAAGATGAAAATGACTAGTGTGATGCTACAGGCAATACCGGTGATAATATGAAAAAAGACTGACCATTGTAACCACACTGTGTGGTCATCAATGAAAAAAGTGATTGCACCGGTAATTATACAAGCCAAAGTAATTGCCCATGTTACTGGTAATAGCTTTTGCTCTTGCTTTAAAAGGTTATCTTTATTATTCATGATTGATAAAGTTTTTATTAATATATGTCAACACTTTAGACGGTGCAAGTGGAGCAAGATGATTTGCCGCCTCTAATCGAATTTCATTTTTTTGCTGATCGTTCTTTAACATTTTCCATAAAGAATCCTCAATATTTACTGTTAGCCGGTGCTTACTTAATGCGTTAAGTGCTTTGGGATAATATTGGTTTGATAATGTGTTTATTCGCTTCAACAGTGTTACTTTAGCAATTAAGGCATCATCTTGCGCAGCTTTAATAAGTAAGGCGTTTTTTTCATTATCATTAAGTGATTTATTTGTTAATAAGGTTAGTAGTAACTGTTGTTTTTTTAAACTGTTTTTATGATTTATGTTAACGAGAGAATATTCTTTTTCTGAGAAAATACAAGTCGCATAAGCCAACAGTGTTTTATTAGAGAAGTTAGCAGTGTTCACATCTATTTTAATTAAATTGGGAATGCTGGTATGGGTACATTCATTAAATAAGGCAAGTAACTCTGAGTCAGTTAGTTTGTTTTTCATAAGAGCATGAAAAAATTTACTCGCTGATTGTTTGGATAGTAGAGGTAATAATTTACTCAGTTTGCCAACAGGGTATTTTTCTCTATGGGCTTTCTTGATGATTTCTTTTATAAAATGTGCTGATAAAGTTAATTGCGGTTTATTAAGTTGCTTTAAAGTGGGGATTAAATCAGTAAACGGCAGCTTTAAGAGTGAATTTTCAAAAAGAGTCTTTGCTTTTAAATTATTTAATGATGCCAGTGACTTGAAAGCTTGCAATTCAACATTGGGGTTAGGGTAGTGTATAAATGGTTGAATATGCGAGTAATGTTGCTGTAATTTTCCAGCTGCGATAGTGTTTAATTTTTCAACAATGACACTATCATCTTGAGTGTTTGCTGATTCTTTTTGTCTGATTAAGCTGTTAAATAAAGATTCTAGTTGGTTATGCGGGAAAATAGTGCCATCGGGATGGCTAAATAAATAGGTTAATACCTGATGATTTTTCTTTATAGTGCTTACTTTTTCTGTTTTAGAGGGTGCTTCTGGAATAATAGCTAAATTGACTAACTGGCTTAAATGCTCATAGTTTAATCTTTTTAAAGCAATAAGCGCCGAGGCTACTACTTGCGCCTCAGCTTGCGCATTTCTGGTTACTTCAAGTAATAATTTAATTGCCACTTTATCGCGGATTAATCCTAAAGCTCTAATTGAAGCTGCTTGTACCATAGGATTTTCACTCGTACTCGCTAGTTGTAGTAAGGGGAAAACAGCTCTTTTATTTTCAGCACGGGCAAGTGCATTAACAATACATATTTTTACTTCATCATTAGCTGACTCTAGCTTTTTGATAAGTGGTGATAATGCTAATAGTTTTCGGTGGGTGACTGCTTCTTCTTCATCGAAATAAAACTCAAAAGTGTTCGCTATTTTACATTGAATTATAGGCTCTATATCGTTAAGTAACGGTATTAACCAATTGATGCTGCTCTCAATTTCAGATATTTTTAATAATTGAATAGCATGTAAACGAAGTTGGCTATGCTGACTAGTTAATGCTTCTTTTACAATGGGTAAAAAGCTTGAATGCCAATTTTTATTGAATTTCCTTAAGATAAAAGCTTGTACTTTAGGAGAACTATTATGCCAAATATCTATTGTTTTATTTGATATTTCTTCGGGGGGATATTGAAGTAATAGTGAGACTAAAGCCTGCAATGATTGCTCATTAAATTTTGTATATTTGATGTTATTTAACGGACGGTTACTAAAATTTGTATTACTACTAATTATTTCATTGGTTTGTTTGTTGATTGTAATATATTGATTTGCAGGAACGTTATTAAAAGATGATATTTTACCATCAGTCCAATAAACAACCAGTTTGTCAATAATATCACTTTTCTCTAAACCAAAGTGTATTCGGTGATCGCTTTGTGATAAAAAACTTTGCTTAGGTTTGATTTTTCTCTTCAAAGTAAGTTTTTTTGTAATCAATTCTACGGTTGAACCATATATTTTTTCACCTTTATTTTCGGTAAATAAATCGATGCCAAGCCAATTGTTATTATTTTTACTTTGGTTTTCAAATATTTGTAAATCACTATTATTGTTATTCACAACTATTTCCAAATTACCGTCATTATTTAAATCAACGGTAATGGCACCTCGAGATGAATTAGGGAAATGATTGTCAAATGCGGCAGGCTGAAATGTAAAGCCGTTAGATTTGTTATTGAGGAAAATGTTGTTTTGTTGCCCCTGGCTCATAAAGGGAGCATCTATGTCAGGAGCACTTATACCGTTGGCTATGAATATGTCTAAATAACTATCGTTATTGAAATCAGCGGCTATAGTTGCCCATGAATTATTAGATAAAAGTTTAGCCTGAGCTAAACCATTATTCCAAGCATCATCTTTGAATGTTTGTTTTTTGTCATCTTCAGTAGCGTTACTATTTTTAATATAAATGGGCGGGAGCCCCATGCTACGACTGATGAAAAACTCATCTTGAAGGTTATTATTAAAATCATTAATAATAAAATCGTGGCTCGAAGAAACTTCTAAGGGAGCAAAAAGTGCTTCACCGCGAGTGAATTTTTTACCTTTATGATTAATGAAAACTTGATTCGCTGACTTTTGAGCATTGATGACTATAAGGTCTAACCAAGAATCTTGGTTAATATCATACCATTTCGCACCAACACTTCTTCCTAATGGATTGGCCACTTCCATTTGATTTGTGACATTTTCGAAAACAAAGTCTCCTTTGTTTAAATATAATTTGTTTGGTTGAGGATCATAAAGGGTTGCATCGAAGGCAATATCGGTTGTTAAACGAAAACCTTGAGTTCGCTCAAAAGTACGAGCACCTTTTGTATAATCAACATAATTACTGAGGTAAATATCGAGCAAACCATCTTTGTTATAATCACCTAATGCTGCAGACATACTCCAATTATTTCCCGATAAACCAGAATGTTCGGTAACATTTTTAAAAGTGTTGTTTGCTTGATTTGCATAGAGGTGATTTTCGCCAACGGTAGTGATCAATAAATCTGTTAACCCATCATTATTAAAATCAGCGACTGAACAACCCATCCCCCAGATAGTTTCTGACAAACCAGAGCTATCGGTTATATCGCTAAAATATTTTCCCTTCATATTGAGCAATAAACGATTACCACTATTTTTTAACCACCAAGATTTTTTACCATAATAACGCGTGTGACCACTTCCCCCAATGAAAAATAAATCCATCCAACCATCTTGATTAATATCAAGCGTGCAAATTCCACTGCCAATTGTTTCAGTTAGTGAGGTGAGTTGCTTTGATGTTTGTTGATGCTTATTTTGAATGCGCCACATCAAGCTAGATTCTTTAAATAAAGTCTTTGTAATATTATTCTGATTATCAATAGGTGCAACAATACTATTGCTAGGCAATGTTGACAGGGGAGCTGGCTGTAGCTTTATGGTGACAAAAACAATAAAAAAACTAATCAGCAAAATTAGAATGATGTAACGGGGCATTGGTTAAATCACGTTTAAAATTTAATTTTAGTATATATTAAAATTTAATTTTAATGAGTATATTTTTTAAATCATTACTTTTGACTCTTACTATTATAAAAAATTATAATAAATATTATTTAAAACTATGTTCTCTATTTGATTTTTTTTTACTTTTTACTAATATTAATTGATTAGATATAAAAAAAGTGATTTTTTGTTTTGCTTTCTATTTGAAACATCAAATGACACTTTTTTCCGATATTAATTTCACTTTAGCTGTTATCGGGTATCACTAGGGAAAAGGGGATCGAAATGCTAGAGAGAAAAACATCATTCAATTGTCTAATGATCATCTTTTTGACAATGTTACTTTTGGTTGGGTGTAGCGATAACTTTCCTAAACCAGAAAGTGATATAGACCCCTCCGTTTCAATAACCAGCACAAACACCGTCGTTGAACGAGAGACTATTTCTATCACCGCAAATGTGGAAGGCTCTATTGCTTCATATCAATGGACAGTTGTTTCTGGAGCGAATGTAGTCTTGTCAGGAGATACATCGGCAGTAGTCTCATTTCAAGCTATTGATGTAGATGTTGACACTGATGTTGAACTTCAAGTCGTAGTCACCGACACTAAAGGCGAAACCGCATCTGCAAACCATACCGTCACCATTTTACGCGTATCGAATGAGCTAACCTTTACAGGCTCTGTTACCGATAGCCCTATACCTAATGCCACTATTGTTATAACGATAGGAACTGACTCCTTTTCAATAATGTCAGATGCAAATGGTGATTATAGTTTGATGGTTGATGTTGATGAAGCTAATACAGAAAAACTGGTTTTATTAACGGCAACAGGCTCTGAACAAACTCACCCAGGGGTTGTACTCGCTTCTCAATTACCAACGTTCAGAACACTTTTAACTGCAGCGGGTGATAATTTGGTTTTAGACAGTGATAAATTTTTTGGCGTTAATATAACTAACGTTACCACAGCGAAACTTGCTTTAATTCGAAGAGCTTTAAATGGGGCATCCATTGAAAGCGAAGAGCAACTAACTCAATTATCAGCGGATATTGACGCACAAAAACAACTCACTTTAGCAGCCTTAATTAAAATTGTTATTGACGAACCAATCATTGGTTTACCTGATGGCGTTGAGGATACATTCATCTTAGTTTTAGATGAAACAATACAACAAGATTTTGAAAGTTTTGTTAATACTCAAGATAATACGCTAATACCTGTAACCATTAACGTCATTATTGAAGATGAGAAGTTAGTCTCTGTTGGCGGTGAAAATCAAGATTTTGATAACGACGGAGTACTTGATACGGTTGATGATTTCCCATTTGATTCAACTGAAAGTGTTGATACCGATGGTGATGGCACGGGTAACAATGCAGATACCGATGATGATGGTGATCTGGTTTTAGATAATGATGATGTATTCCCTTTAGATTCAACTGAAAGTATTGATACAGACTTTGATGGCACAGGTAACAATGCGGATACTGATGATGATGATGATCTAGTTTTAGATAATGATGATGCTTTTCCTTTGGATTCAACTGAAAGTGTTGATACCGATGTGGATGGCCCAGGTAATAAAGAAGATACTGATGATGATGCAGATCTAGTACTTGATGTTAATGACGCTTTTCCTTTAATTTCTGTTGCCGGCTTAATTGATACCGACGCTGATGGTTTACCCGATAATTGCGATCAGGCTTGTACTGATTTAGGGATGCAGGCGGATGATGATGATGATGGTGATGGCATCTTAGATGTTGATGAAAATCAACCCACTATTAGTGTTGCTATTACCAGTCCAGCGTCGCTTACTACTGTAGGTACTTCTACGATAACCGTATCGGGTATTGCATCTCCTAATGATGCAATTATCACATTAAATGGTGCTGTAATTACGAATAATAACGGTTCATTTTCTGGTGATGTAACCTTACAAGAAGGTTCAAATACTATCGAAGTAAGGGCAACCAAAGATCAAATTATTCAAACGGATATTGTTACAGTCTCTTTGGATCAAACACCACCCTTTTTAACTATCGATTCTCACGAAGATGGTCAAACTGTTTATACCAATATCATAACAGTTACTGGGTTAGTGAACGATATAGTCAGAGGTACCATTGAAGAAGATCAAGCCAATGTTACGGTTAATGGACTTAATAGTACAATAAGTAACAGAAGTTACGCCGCTGTTGATGTCCCGTTAAATGAAGGCGAAAATACCATCACTATCAATGGTGCTGATCAAGTCGGTAATGTCAGCAGTATTGATATCAAAGTCAATTATGAAATATTACTTGGTAAACGAGTTGAGGTTTTTGGCGGAGAAAAGCAGACGGCACCTATTAATGTTGAGTTAACAGATCCGTTAGAAGTGATAGTAAAAGATGATAATAATGAAGTTGTTGAAGGTGCGGTTGTTGTTTTTAGAGTTTCACAAGGTTCAGGGGCTGTTGCTTCAGGCACTGAAAACGAAGGACGCGCTATTGCAGTCGATTCAGATGAAAATGGTATAGCTTCAACACGATTTAAAGTCGGTGCTCGAACTGGTGTATCAAACCATAAAGTTACCGCAGCGGTAGTAGGTTATTCTAGCCAAGTTGACTTTAGTGCCTCCGCAAGCGGTGAAATAGGTAATAAATTAAGTGTTAACTCAGGTAATAATCAACGAGGCTCTGTTGGAAATAACTTACCTGAGCCTTTAGTCGTGGTCGTAACGGACGCCGGCGCGAATGTTGTGGCCAATTCACGAGTTAAATTTGAAGTGGCCGTGGGTGATGGCACGCTTAGCAATGGCCAAAAAACATATGAAGTAGAAACTGATTCTGACGGTCGAGCTTCTACCCTATTTAAATTAAGCTCTTTAACAGGAATTGATGCTCAAAGAGTTGTTGCTACGCTAATTGATGCACCTGAAGGTCAAGTGATCACCGCAGGTTTTAGTGCTAGTGCTTTTGTTCCAGCTGACGCTGGTTCAACAAAAGTAAGTGGTGTGGTACTTGATAATCAGGAAGAGCCTATTCCCGGTGTAACATTAAGAATAGAAGGAAGTAATCGTGAAGCGGTTACTGATAGTGAAGGTCAATTTACTATTGAAGAAGCTCCTATTGGTCCTATCCATATTATTGCAGATGGTTCTACTGCAACAATCGAGGGAGAATTTCCTTCATTAAGCTTTAATTTGGTGACGATTTCGGGTGTTGACAACCCTTTATCATCACCAGTTTATATGGTTAAACTTGATACAGAAAATGCGGTCTATGCTGGTTTAGTTGATACCGTTTTAGAGTTAAGAGATTACCCAGGCTTTAAATTAGAGATAGCTAAAGACTCCGTCACTTTCCCTGACGGTGCTAAAGAAGGCTATATTTCTGTCACACCAGTGAATGCTGGCACGGTTCCTATGGCGCCACCTAACGGTATGCAGCCACAATTTATTGTCACTGTACAACCAACAGGAACAAAATTTTTCCCTCCAGCTAAACTGACTTTACCTAATGTTGATGCTCATGAGCCCGGTGCTCAAGTTGAAATGTATTCATTTGACCATGACTTAGAAGAATTTGTTGCCATTGGTTTAGGAACTGTCAGTGAAGACGGTACTTTAGTTGCTTCTAACCCTGGTGTTGGTGTTATCAAAGCAGGCTGGCATTGCGGCTCTCAACCGGGTGGTCAAAGTTGTGCTCATAATTGTCCAATTTGCCAAGATTGTGATGGGGATTGTAATTGTGTTCCTGCTGGCGGTGATCCTCGTTTAGCTAGTTTAAATACTGCAGGAGACTGTAAGAAAGCGGAATGTTCTGATGGCGGGGTAGTAACAGTAAATGATCCTTCTGATGCACCTGAAGATGATGAAGTGGGTGACTGTAAAAAATTCAGCTGTGAAGATGGTGCTCCTAAGAAAGTTGTTGATAATACCGATGAAACTAAATGTACTACCTGTGGAGATAGTGGTCCTGAACCTAAGCCAGACGGACATGTACCAGATGATGATAAATGTATTATATGTAAAGATGGTAAAGAAACTAAAAAACCAGACAATGTGTTAAATAATACCACTTATACATTTAATGGTATGAAAAACCTAATTGCTGATATAAATAAACTATTAGAATTTTTAGGCTCGAACAAGTCACTACCTGAAGTATCACTGGAATATAATAACAAGAAAACAGAAGTTTGTTGTTCTCAAAAAGGTGGTACGACTACGTTAGAAGAAAAAGATGCAGGTACTGCTGCAATTAGTAAATGGGATAACGAATGGATTCCAACTATCCCGCCTTTCTCTGGGGATTTTACTGTAAAAGTATTAGGGAGAACCGTAGGTGTTAAATACGGTATTCGCTTTACTTTTGGCGTAAGCGGTAAGCTTACAATTGAGAGGACTAAAAAAGAATGTGAAGATTTAAACTGTTGGGGTGGCAGTGTCACTATAGATATTGGTGTTGGAGGGGGGCCTTTTGGTAGTGTACCTGACCCGTCATCTTCACCTGTAGAATGCGGGCCTGATGGTAAAAAGCGGGCATGCGATCTTATTCGTATTCAAGGCACCATTAAATCGGGCGTTAATGCTCAAGCAGGTGTCGATTGCAAAGAAATCAAGGGAACAATTGGTCTTAACGGCATTAGTGCAAATGCAGAAATTATTATTGCGGAAGGTTCTTGGGTTGAAACAGGGTTTGCAACAGAAACTTGGGTGATTGCTGATCCTCTAGTCATCAAAGAAATAAAAATCCCTATGCCAGAGTAATTGTAAGTAGCAGAAATTAAGGAATTAAATTTGAAACATAAAATGGCAGTATCTAAAAAATTAATTTTATTATTTTGTAGTTTAATTACGGTTTATTCAAGTGCAGCTTTAACCGCGGATGCATTATGGGTAATTCCAACCTTTGCTGCCACAGAACCAGAAAAGAAAATGTTCAAAGTTGAAACTAACTTCAATTATCATCTTTCCATACCCCGTAAAGGTCATAATAAGGTTAATTTGGTCTTACGCAAATATGCATCATTAGATTCAGCTGATGCATCTTTTATTTCAAGGATGTCGGCAATTAGTTCGGTGAATTATTTGTGGTGGTTAGATACTTGGCATCCTGATTCTAAAAAATTAGCGTTAAATTATTATCAAGAAAAAGGGCTTGACCAAAAATATTGGGAAGATACATGGAAACAAAAATTTGTTGGCAGAAAAATAAAGTTGAAACAAAAAGTAGATTACGAAGGCTATATTATTATGGTTTATAACGTTTCAGAACCTAGCGGAAAAGAGGGTTTTTTCGATTTTCCTCTTGTTTTAAAAAAAGAAAACAATAAGTGGATGGTTAGTTTAGATCTTAGAAAAAGTCCTCTGTTGCTTTATAGTCCATGGGTTGAAGGTATAGATTCGGAGAAAGTTATATATGAATAATTCGGTGTACTTTGCTAAAAGACAAAATAAAAAGTTCATAATTATTACGACCCTAATTATTTTGATATGGGCATCAATAGCACAAAGTAATGCCCGTAAATACACCGATGAAGGAGAAAAATCATTTACTTTTATTCAACAATTTATTTTTCATCACCAAAAATATGAAGAAGTGATGTTAACGGATTTTTTGACTGAACCTTATGATGGTAACAACGGCCCAGATAGACAACTAGTCGATTTTCTTTCATCTATTTTAGCTGATGATTTTGAATGGTGGTTAAGCAATTGGAGTGTGGAAACTAAGAAAGATTGGACGGCTAAAATATCGATTAATAAGGCACAAAGAAGCTTCAATTATTGGAAGGCTCGGTTTAATAACAAAACTGAAGCACAATTAGTAGATTTTGTGGTATTAGGGCCAAGAGTGCTCATAGGCGTAGAACTGAAGAATAGCTCTATGGAGTATTATTTAATAGCGTTTTCTCTTGAAAATAGTCGTTGGCGAATTGATCAACCTTTTATGGATTCGGTGCTATATAAAACTATAAAACAACAGATACTAAAATAATAGTGAAGTAATAATCTTATGTCAGTTAAATTGAATAAAAGTTCAAACTTGTTAGTTGTGACATCTTTTCCAAAATGCATTTTTGGCTTATGTGTTTTATTTTGGATGGTGATATGGTGGGCTGTTTTATTTTCGGAACAAGAGCGAGAATTAAAAGTGATTGATTATATAATTTTTAATTCAGTTTGTTTGATAGGAATGGCAATTCAAAAAAAGAAGGTTTTAACGCTTGATAAGCAGACTGATCAAGCAATTTTAGCAGTGAAAAGCATTTTAGGTACCAAAGAGAGTAGCTTCTCTTTACAAGATATTCAGTCAGTTGAAATGGTTTATGGTAGAGGTCAATACGCCCGAGGAGGCGCGATATATCTAGTATTCAATGATCAAAGAGAGGCGGTTGTTGATTCAGATATTTGTTTCGGTAATGTAAAACGTAATATACGAGCAAAAGAAGAGATATCAAAGTGGTTGTAATTATTGATTAAATCAAAAGTTACTTGGTTCTTATTCTCGGTATACGTTATAAAACGGTAGCTTAATTATGAAAAATCTAAACAATATCAGAGTAGCATTCGCAATATTTAGCCTGTTTAGCGTTGCGTTATCGAACTCTTCTGTTGCTGTAGAACTTAATGATAAGTGTGTGATAAATATTTTGAATCGCACTATCCAAGTTGCAAGTAATGGTGGTTGGTCATTGCCTAATGTGCCTTCGAACCAAGGTGCGGTCAAGGCACGAGCCACATGTATTAATGATGATGGAAGTACTTCTTCTGGCCAGTCAGGCTATTTCAATCTAATTACTAATGGCTTAACTCCCGTTGGCGACATTCAATTTGCTGAACAAGAGCCTGTTCCTTCGGATATTAACTTCTTCTCTCCAAATCAACTGAGCTTGACCAAATTAAATCAAAATTTTCAATTACAAGTTACGGCAACGTATCCCGGTGGTGTTGAGGATGATGTGACCAATAGTGAATCAGGCATTAATTATATTAGCTCTAATATAGATGTTGTTTCAATCAATGCTAATGGTTTAATTACTGCAACAGGTAGCGGAAATTCACTAATAAGTGCCACTAAAGACGGTCTTATTGCTACGCGTTTAGTTAAAGTTAGTTTTACTGGCGATCAAGATGGCGATGGTTTGCCTGATGATTATGAAACAGATAACGGGTTAAATCCTGATGATCCTATCGATGCTTTAGAAGATATTGATGGTGATGGATTAAGTGCATTAGAGGAATATAACGCTGGTACTGACCTAAACAAAGCAGATAGCGATGATGACGGTATTGAAGATGGAGAAGAGTTGGTTGAAGGTGAAGATGGTTATATTACCAACCCATTATTATCTGATACTGATGGTGATGGTTTGTCAGATTCAGTTGAAATAACAATTGGCTCAGCTCCTGATGATAATGCTAGTAGCAATTACGAAGACGCTATTATTTCTATTTCAACTAGTCCTACAAATGTAGTCATGACTTTTAATGGTATTGATAGTGAAGTTAGTACACAATTAACAGTTACAGCCACTATTCTTGATGGCTCTCAATTAGACATAACGGAAAAATC
>JAWUXK010000053.1:0-7621 GCA_034111385.1 Colwellia sp.
TTGAATTTTTTTCAACTGACCTTCTTCTAATACCTCACCGATATTAACAAAGTAATCACCGTCTTTTGCCCAAACCCCGTTTTTAGACGATATTAAACTTCCACCTGATATAGCCTGAGCACGAATTTCCCTTGCCGTCGCTTCACCTTGAGGCGCCAGCCATTCGCCTACGGCCATACTGACAAAAATCAACAAAACAGCAGTTTTCATCACTGATTTAATAATATCTAACCGTGATAATCCCGCCGCTTGCATTACAACTAATTCACTATTAGACGCTAACATACCAATACCAATGAGCCCGCCAATCAGAGCTGACATCGGGAAGAATACTTCTATATCTCTTGGCACCGCATAAAGCACATAAAGTGCGGCATGGGTTAAATCATAGTTCCCTCGACCAACAGCACGCATTTGCTCAACAAACTTAATAATGCCACTCACACTAACAAAAACAGCTAACGTTAAAAAAGTAGTTGAAGCAATAATACGGCCTATATAGGCATCTAAAATACGCATTAAGCTTCTCCTCTACTTTCGCTTTCTTGATCTTGTTTATTTGCACGTTTATCGGTGTTATTTCGTTTAAAGCGCGGTAATTTTGCTTTGATTCTTTTGCCACTAGTTCTTTCTTTCATGAGTAAAATCATACCCATAAATAAAGCACTAATATGTATAGGCCACAGGCCTACACTTACCGGTAAAGCTTGCCTTTCTATGCCTGAACGCATTGCGGTTAATAACAAAAAGTAGCCTAAAAATAACATTAACGCAGGTAACATTTTAGCAAACTTACCTTGCCTAGGATTTACGACACTTAAAGGCACAGCAATAAAAATTAAGATAATACAAGCTAAGGGGAAGGCAATACGCCACTGAATGGTAGCACCGTATTCAGCCACTAATTTTTCTTCCGTTGGAGAAAACAAAGCATGGGTAGGTAATGCGCTTAATTTCCTATGTTTTTGTGCTACTTCTTGATCTTGAATTTGAATATAATACCGATCAAAAGCAACCGATTGAAATTCACCATTAATCGCGTCGCTGTGATAACGAATACCATCAGATAAAACCAAACGTTGAGAGCCTGACTCTTCTTCAATAACTTGCCCTTGTTTCGCATACACTAAACTAGCATTAATAATGCTTTCTTCACTATTCTTTTCATCTGGTAATTGGGCAACAAACACTTTATCAAAACTATTATCGTCACGGTGTTTATCATGAATAAAAATTACTGCTTTATTATTACCCGTTTTTTGAAAACGCCCCGCGACTAATGAAGTTAGCCCTGAATCCGCCGCTAACTCATCTTTTACCTGATATTGATACTCCGATGCCAATGGCGCTAAGTACAAAGTAAAAATTCCCGTAAAAATAGCCGTGATAAACGCTAACACTAACGTCACTCGTACCACGTACCATTCACTGACACCACAGGCGTGTAATACAGTCATTTCATTGTCTGCATATATTCGCCCATAGGCGAGTAACACCCCTAAAAACAAGCTTAAAGGCAACATCATACCTGCTAAATCAGGCACTTTTAGCGCAATAAATGTCATCACCATTTGTCCAGGGATACTTCCTTCTGAAGCATCGCCAAGTACACGAACAAATTTTTGACTGATAAAAATAGTCATTAACACAAAAAATACTGCTAGTTGTGTTTTAGCTACTTCTTTTAATAAATATCGAAAGATGATCACAAAAAGATCCCATAAAAACTGTGTTTTTTTCTGACATTGCAGCAAATATTCAGTAAACTTGCCGTTTTAGTATGTAAACTATATAGTCAGTAATACGTTATTTTGATTAAAGCAGCTATAATTATAGCCCTTAGCGATATCAATTGAATAGACAAGAGTGCTATTTTTTACTTATTTTATCAAGTTATAGTAAATAAATAGACAAAAAAAAACTAAATTATTATGCAAAAGGAGAGCTCATGGAGTTCAGTATAAAAAGCGGTAGCCCAGAAAAACAACGCAGTGCCTGTATCGTTGTTGGTGTGTTTGAACCACGCCGTCTTAGTGCAACAGCAGAACAGCTTGACGAAATAAGTGAAGGCTATATCAGTAATCTTTTGCGTAAAGGTGATTTAGAAGGTAAATCAGGTCAGATGTTGTTATTACATCATGTACCTAACATTCTTAGTGAACGTGTTTTGTTAGTGGGTTGTGGTAAAGAGCGTGAATTAGATGAACGTCAATATCGTCAAATAATCAATAAAACCATTAATACACTAAATGAAACTGGTTCAATGGAAGCCGTGTGCTTTTTATCTGAATTGCATGTTAAAGGCCGTGACACTTATTGGAAAGTTCGACAAGCAGTTGAAGCGACTCAAGATGGTTTATACAGTTTTAATAGTTTAAAAACCCATAAAGAAGAACCTCGTAGACCACTGCGCAAAATTGTTTTCAATGTACCAACACGACGTGAACTGCCTATTGGTGAACGTGCTATTAACCACGCTTTAGCCATTTCAGAAGGTATCACTACCTGTAAAAATGTTGCTAACATGCCACCAAATATTTGTAACCCTGCTTACCTAGCTGAACAGGCTAAAATTCTTGATAATGACTATGACAATGTCACAACCACCATCGTGGATGAGCAAGAAATGGAAGAATTAGGCATGGGCTCTTATTTAGCAGTTGGCCGTGGCTCTGTTAATGAATCATTGATGAGTATCATTACTTATAATGGTATTGATGATGACTCTAAACCCTTAGTATTAGTGGGTAAAGGTTTAACATTTGACAGTGGCGGCATTTCATTAAAACCCGGCGCAGGCATGGATGAGATGAAATACGACATGGGCGGCGCTGCTGGCGTTTTAGGAACAATGCACGCGTTAGCTGAATTAAATTTACCCATTAAAGTTATTGGGATTCTAGCTGGCTGTGAGAATATGCCAGGCAGCAATGCTTATCGCCCCGGTGACATTTTAACAACGATGTCAGGACAAACAGTAGAAGTATTAAACACTGATGCCGAAGGTCGTTTAGTACTTTGTGATGCATTAACCTATGTTGAACGATATGACCCAGAAGCCGTCATTGATGTTGCTACATTAACAGGCGCTTGTGTTGTGGCTTTAGGTAAACATGCTACCGGTTTATTAAGCTCTCATAACCCTCTTGCCCATGAATTATTAAATGCGTCAGATCAAAGTGGCGATAGAGCATGGCGCTTACCTCTTTGGGATGATTACCAAGAACAAATTGAAAGCCCGTTTGCAGATATGTCAAATGTTGGCGGCAAAGGTGCTGGTACTATTACTGCAGCTTGTTTCTTAGCGCGATTTACTAAAAAATATAACTGGGCACATTTAGATATTGCCGGTACTGCATGGCGCAGTGGTGGTAAAGATAAAGGTTCAACAGGACGCCCAGTAAGCATGTTAACGCAATTTTTGCTTAACAAAGCAGGACAAGAGCAAGGCGAATAACACGAGTTTAGCCTTCTATAGAACGATAAGAGATAAGTAGCAATGCAAACACAGGTAATGTTTTATTTACTTCCTGAAGAAGATAAAACTGATGCTAGCGAGATCAATACTAGCTCAGTTATTTATCATGCCTGTTTGCAAGCGAGTTATTTTTACCGCCAAAATCAACGGGTATTTATTTATACCCGAGATCAATTAAGTGCGGAACAAGTAGATGAAATGCTATGGGCATTTGACAGTGACAGTTTTGTACCCCACAACTTATCTGGTGAAGGCCCTAAACAAGGTGCCGCAGTAGAAATTAGCCACCAAGCCCCACGTGGACGTCGCCCGGTGTTAATCAACTTAACTAACACCGTGCCTGATTTTGCTAGTCAATTTAACTTAATTGTTGATTTTGTACCCGATGATGAAGCATTAAAGCAATTAGCCCGAGAACGCTTTAAAGCCTGTCGACAGCTGGGGTTTCAAGTTGATAACCAAGCAGTAGCTGAAACACAATAATGTAGGTATTACTTATTAACAAGACAAAAAGAAGTGCGATATTAAGTTTTGTGCACCTATTTTTATTGAATGAGTCGACCTACAATTTACAACTTTTATTTCGAGAACATGATGGAAAAAACATTCAACCCAACCGACATTGAACAATCTTTATATACTAGCTGGGAAGAGCAAGGTTACTTTAGCCCAACAGGTGAAGGCGACAGTTATAGCATTGCGATCCCACCACCCAATGTCACTGGCTCCTTGCACATGGGACATGCTTTTCAACAAACCATCATGGATACGTTAATTCGCTACCAACGCATGCAAGGTAAAAATACCTTATGGCAAACTGGTTGCGATCATGCGGGTATTGCTACGCAAATGGTAGTAGAGCGTAAAATTGCCGCTGAAGAAGATAAAACTCGTCATGATTACGGACGTGAAGGCTTTATTGATAAGATTTGGCAATGGAAAGAAGAATCGGGTGGTACTATCGGCAAACAAATGCGCCGCTTAGGCAACTCGATTGATTGGAGCCGTGAACGCTTCACCATGGACGAAGGCATGTCTGAAGCCGTACAAGAAGTGTTTGTTCGCTTATTTGAAGATGACTTAATTTATCGTGGTAAACGCGTAGTTAACTGGGATCCTAAATTCCACACCGCCATTTCTGATTTAGAAGTTGAAAACAAAGATAAAAAACGCCACATGTGGCATTTACGTTATCCGTTAGCAGATGGCGAAAAAACAGCTGAAGGACTTGATTATTTGGTTGTAGCCACAACTCGTCCTGAAACCATGTTAGGCGATACAGGTGTTGCCGTTAACCCTGAAGATCCCCGTTATAAAGACTTAATTGGTAAAAAAGTTTTATTACCTTTAGTAAATCGTTTAATTCCAATTGTTGGTGATGATCATGCTGATATGGAAAAAGGTACGGGTTGTGTAAAAATAACACCTGCCCATGACTTTAACGACAATGAAGTGGGCAAACGTCATGCCCTCCCCCAAATTAATATTTTAGATAAAAACGCTGCCATTTTAGCAAGTGCTGAAATTTACGATACTAAAGGCGAAATTTGTGATGCTTACAGTACTGACTTACCAAGCGAGTTCGCCGGTATGGACAGATTTGTTGCACGTAAAGCGATTGTCGCTAAATTTGATGAACTGGGTTTGTTGGTTGAAGTTAAAGATCATGACTTAGTTGCTCCATATGGCGATAGATCAGGCGTAATTATTGAACCATTATTAACAGACCAATGGTATGTTCGCGTTGAAAAACTGGCAGGTCCTGCCGTTGAAGCCGTTAAAGATGGTCAAATTGAATTTGTACCAAAACAATATGAAAATTTATATTTCTCTTGGATGAACGACATTCAAGATTGGTGTATTTCACGTCAACTATGGTGGGGACATCGTATTCCTGCATGGTATGACGAAAGTGGCAAAGTTTACGTTGGTCGCACCGAAGAAGAAGTCAGAGCGAATAATGACATCGCCTCTGATGCAACACTAACACAGGATAATGACGTATTAGATACTTGGTTCTCTTCTGCTCTTTGGACTTTTTCAACGCTAGGCTGGCCAAAGGATACTGACGATTTAAAAACATTCCACCCTACAGATGTTTTAGTGACTGGTTTTGATATTATTTTCTTCTGGGTTGCGCGTATGATCATGATGACCATGCACTTTAACAAAGACGAAAATGGCAAAGCGCAAATTCCATTCAAAAAAATCTATATGACGGGTCTAATCCGCGATGAAAATGGCGATAAGATGAGTAAATCTAAAGGCAACGTTATTGATCCTTTAGACATGATTGATGGTATTTCTTTAGAAGACTTATTAGCAAAACGCACTGGCAACATGATGCAGCCAAAACTTGCTAAGAAAATTGATAAGCTAACCAAAAAAGAATTTCCAAATGGTATTGAAGCCCATGGTACCGATGCACTAAGGTTCACATTAACATCTGTTGCTACCACAGGTCGTGATATCAGTTGGGACATGAAACGCCTTGAAGGTTACCGTAACTTTACCAATAAATTGTGGAATGCCAGTCGTTATGTATTAATGAACACCGAAGAGTTTGATTGTGGTGCCAATGGTGGTGAGAAAGAATTGTCATTAGCCGATCGTTGGATCATCGGTCAATTAGAACAAACAGTTAAAACTGTGCATGAAGCGTTTGACTCGTTCCGTTTTGATCTTGCCTCACAAGCGTTGTACGAATTCACTTGGAATCAATTCTGTGATTGGTACTTAGAACTGACAAAACCGGTATTATTTAAGGGTAATGAAGCCCAACAGCGCGGTACACGCCATACCTTAGTGAATGTGTTAGAAGGTTTATTACGTCTAATGCACCCTATTATGCCTTTTATCACCGAGACTATTTGGCAGCGAGTTCAGCCATTAAGTGATTTCAGTAAAACAGACGATTCAATTATGGTGCAAGCATTTCCACAGTTTGATGCCAATAAATGCGATCAGCAAGCGATCGATGATTTAGAATGGGTTAAACACTTTATTGTGGCCATTCGAAATATTCGTGGTGAAATGGACATATCACCAAGTAAGTCATTGCCTGTATTGCTTAAGAACATTAATGCACTTGATCAACGACGTTTAGATGAAAATGAGCAATTCTTAAGTTCTTTAGCGAAATTGGAAAGTATTTCTGTGCTCAGCGATAGTGAGCAAGCACCTGCTTGTGCTTCGGCTGTTGTTGGTGATTTATCAGTATTAATTCCTATGGCGGGACTTATTGATAAAGAAGCAGAATTAGCTCGCTTGGATAAAGCTATTGATAAACTTGAAAAAGATGCCGCTAGAACACGTGGTAAGCTAAGCAACGAAAACTTTGTGAGTAAAGCACCCGCTGCCGTAATAGACAAAGAAAAAGCTAAACTAAACGAAGCCGAATCTACGCTAACTAAAATGTTAGAACAAAAACAGCAAATAGCAGCTTTATAAGAGTACCCCAAAAAATAGGATGTACTGTAATAATAGTGAATAGGCGAAGAGAAAAACTATTTTGTCTCTTCGCTATATTACTAATTAATAATATTTAACAAATAAAAACATAAAAAACATTGAACTTTTTAAACTTTTTATAAAGCATATTAAAAATAACTGTGTTATGCTGCTTTCGCGTTGAGTTTTTGTGTTGCAGATGAAGGTTGATACTGACTTTTGTTTTAGATTTATCAGATAGCTATATTTGAATATTTTTAACAAACGGATTTAAGCAATGCGAACTAGTTTTTGTTCCAAATACGCTTTGTTACGAATATGGTTTGTTTCCTTCCTCTTCCTGTACTACTTATGGTAGAGGGCATTTACTCGGGTAGAAACGGTGTTACTTTTTTGGACTTATCCATATAAAGAAAACACTACATTAATATTATTTTTAAGAATACGGGAAAATGTAAAATGTCTGATTCAGTTACTGGTAAAGTTAAATTTTTCAACGAAACTAAAGGTTTCGGTTTTATAGAACAAGAAAATGGTCCTGACGTGTTTGTTCACTTCAGCGCTATCACAGGAGACGGTTTCCGTACTCTTACTGACGGTCAAGCAGTATCGTTCAGTGTTAAACAAGGTCAAAAAGGCCCAGAAGCTGAGAACGTTGTAGCTCTTTAATTAGACCTAAACTTTCTATTTTTT
>JAWUXK010000054.1:0-16559 GCA_034111385.1 Colwellia sp.
TTTTCTGTAATGATAATATCTTCGAATATTTCATTTGGTAACTCTGATGGAATATTACTAAATATATTTTCCAATAGCTCAACCCTTTAAATCAAATAACGCCACAAATAGCTGTCTAAAATGTCTGTGGCACGAACAACACCGGAACTTCATTGTCCTTATTAATTAGCTTGTTATATTTTTTTTACGCTATTTACTTTTTCTATTTGCTCTACAGCTCTTTTAATCATGCTTTCAACATGCCGATATTTATTAGTTAAATCGGCTTTTATAAGCGGTTGATTTTCAAGTGAAATAGTTGAGTCGAAAGTCATGAAAAAATACTTTTCAGATAACGATATTTCAGAGTTTAACATCTCAATCCGACTCTTCAATTCAAATATTTCAGCCTGTAGTTCAGGTGAAAACAATGAAATATCAGTCAAGTGCATACTAATAAATAGCAAAGGATATTTTTGTAAGGTTAGTCCCATATGGTCGGATTTAGCCTGATGAAATATTAACGCTTCAAGCTCTTCATCACTAGCTTTTAGTTGCATTCGATAAAACTCTAAGAGCTTTGGATCTTTAACTTCTACTTTTTCATAGTGCTCTAATAACCATTTAATAAGATCACGATCATATGAACCAGTTCGGTGTGAAATTACATCGAGGGTTACAATTAATCTTTCTTTGACATGATTAATCTCTTTGGATATTCCCACATGAAGGTCATTTCTCTTATAATACCTGTAGATCCTGCTGACAATTACAGGACTAAGCATTCCTAGAAGCCACCCTAGAAAAATAGATAATATATCCAATGAACACTCCTAAAAATATAACTCTCTAATAATGGGAAAAAATTGTTGGCTAAAATGTTGAGGAACAAAAACATCCAACTGTTCATTGCCCTTATTAATTAGCTTGTTATAAATCAGTATCACTGTTCTGTTTGATCCATAGATTTAGGATTCGGTATTAAAGCAATAAATCTAGCTAAACTTAGAAGAGTCATGAAAAGTCCAATCATAGCCTGACCAATAACAAGAGTGTAAGCAAGTACACCTAGAGGAGTGACGTTATAAAACCCAAAACTAGTCATAACAACAAAACTAGTATATATGGCACCTAAAACACTTTCCTGAGATCCTGCGACAGTGAAGCCAAAGATATCTTGAAAGAATATGTATTGAGCAGCGAACCAAAATATAATTTCAAAATAATTTTGAATTAGTAAAATGATCATACGTCGATACCCGTGTAATGCGTATTTCCCTCCCGATTTTATCGCTCGATATTCATCAAATAAAAGCACATTAATTTGATAAACAACTACCTCGAATACTCGGAGAAGTGCGTAAATTGCAATACAAAGACTAATGATGTCGTTCTTAATATACAAAACAGCTGGTACTGAAACTATTGAAAGGAACACATGAGAAAGAGCCCATATTTCTGAGAAAAGTCCTGTTTTTGTTTTAGGGAAAATCCATCGAATAAGGTTAAAAAACGATACTTTCCCTAAATATCGAAACACTGTTTCCCAAAAATTTACAATAAATGAACTTTGCATAATCACCGAAACTTCCCTGATTTATAAAAGTTTATTATGAAGCAAAATTCCTTCTTTCTACAAGATGGGGTTAATCGTCCATAATTTTATAATATTCAAACATTACTGTATTGTTTAGGCTAAATCAACGAGTTAAAAATAAAATACTAACTAGTTGATACGTACTATGTCACATTAAAACCGTCTATTTCCGTAGCAACCAAATCAGTTTATTTAAATCATAGAGTTAACTTATGTTTTATATTAGAATGAAATTAATACTTATGACTTAATAAGTGTTTTATTTAATTAATTTTTATAGGGATTTATGATGAAAAAATTATTAGTTGCCGCAACGTTATTAATGTCCACTTCAGTTCTAGCTGACGCACCGGGTAGCCAAACTTGTGGCTGGGGTAATATGCTTTTTAAAGGACAATCAGGCACTCCAAGTCATGTTCTAGCTGCTACAACTAACGGTTCTACTGGTAACAATACTTTTGGTATGACTTTTGGTACCAATGGCTGTTCAACCAAGGGCACTTTAACTTATGGCGGCAAAGAAATGATCGACGTAAGTATGATTATGGATGAATTTAGTGAAGATGTTGCTCGTGGTAATGGTGAAGCATTAACTGCTGTTGCGGTTTCATTAGGTGTTACAGAAGCAGACCGTGCTCTTTTTAAAGCGACAATGCACAATAACTTTGATGCTATTTTTCCATCTGAAAATGTAACAACTGAACATGTTGTTAGCACTATGTTCACGCTAATGAAAAACAATAACGAACTTGTTAAATATACTGCATAGTATTTTTAGTGTTCAAATAAAGGCTGCTAATTAGTGGCCTTTTTTTTTCAATGCAGGCGCCTCTTTTGGTTTTCATTAATCAAAATATTTAACACCTATTACCTTCTAAATATTGATTATGATCCTTAAGTCTATTTTATTTCTCTTATTAGCCATGCCTTTGTTAAGTATGACAAGTCATGCTCAAATTCCTCTCTCTATTAAAGCGTTGGCACAAAGTGAGCAATGGCTTGCTTTACTGCATATTAAGCCTCAACAAGGCTCAAGTGAGTTACAAAGTTATGTTGATGATAACACTTTCTTTTTAGCTGATGATGGCGCTACAAATCCAGAAAGCGAATTATTAGCAAACATTAATGCCTTAAAAATTGATAAAGAACTTCAATGTAGGTTTCCCGCTAGAACTCAATTATTACTAAGTCATATTGATAACTTGGTAAATGAAATCGGTGATGCTGAATGCACTAAATATATTGCGTGGCTAAAACAGTTAAACACGTCGTCAGTGGTGCTTGTTTTTGCTGCAGCACAACTTAACAGCCCCTCTTCTATGTATGGGCATACTTTTTTACGATTTGATCCTGACAATGTTGAGCAGCATTCAACCTATTTATCTTATGCATTGAACTTTGGCGCAACGGTTTCTGAGGGCGATACGGGCTTTTTATATGCCGCAAGAGGGTTAACCGGTGGCTACCCAGGTAATTTTGCAGCCAATCCATACTTTGAAAAAATAAAAGAATATAGCCGCCTAGAAAATAGAGACTTATGGGAATATAAGCTTAATTTAACGCAAGATGAAATTAATACCATGCTAGCGCATATGTGGGAATTACAAGGAATCAACTTTGATTATTATTTCTTTGACGAAAATTGTTCTTTTCGTTTATTAGAATTACTTGATGTCGCCAGACCGGGTTTAAAGTTAGTAAATAATTTTCCTGTTACCACTATCCCGCTTGATACGGTGCGTGTAATAGAAGGTGCAGGTTTAGTGTCTGACGTTTATTACCGTGAATCAATATTAACTGAATTAGAAAATCAATTAGCACAATTGTCAAAGTCAGAACGTGAATTGGTGCTAGCACTTTCTGAAAATGAAGCACTACTCACATCAAGTCAATTTACTTCACTTAGCATGAATAAACAGCAAATTGTGGTCGATAGTGCTTACCGCTATTTACGTTATCAAAATACTTTTAAGGGCCGTCAAAAAGACGTAACGAGAAGAAGTTTTCTTTTATTAAAGCATTTAAATAAAAACACTGTTGATATTAAAAGTACTGTTATTATCCCTACTAGGCCAGATAAAGGGCATAAAACCACAATGTGGGGTGCCGGCTTAGGTGAACGAGACTCGCAACCATACCTTCAGCTACAATATAGAGCTAGCTACCATGACTTACTAGATCCTTCAGATGGGTATTACTCAGGCATGTCACTCAACATGGTAAACGCCATAGTAAGAGTATATCGCGATGATAAACTCAAATTAGAAAAAGCTGAGTTACTTGATATTGTTTCTTTATCAACACGAAATGAGTTTTTCACGCCTTGGTCATGGAAAGCAAACATTAGTGTAGAGCAACAATGGACAGCAGGAAAAGATACCTTAGTTACTCAAGGCTCTGGCGGCGGTGGGGTAAGTTATCAACCGATAAAAAATAGTCATTTGTTTTTATTAGCAACGGCAAGGGTAGAGTTTAATAAAAAATTAGAGAACTTAGTCTCTATAGCACCAGGGCTACAAGTAGGTTTTTTATATGACTGGAGTAAAACAAGCTTGCTGGTAGAGGCTGAACATTATCAGTTTCTCTTTGATCAAACAAAACGTAGTCGAGTAAGCATCCAACAAAGCTGGCAATTAGCCGCGAATGATAGTTTACGATTTTTAGCTGCGTATCACAAAGTTGATAATATGCAGTCTACCCAATATAGCTATCAAGAATATAAACTAGAATATCGCCATTATTTTTAATCAGACTAAATATAACTATGTTATTTGTACATAGTGAATACTTACTTTGCTTTTAACCTCCCATGAACAAGGTGTACCTTGCGGAATAAATAGTGCATCTCCGCGATTAAAGTAATGTTCCTCCCCTGTTTCATCAGTACAAATAAGACTACCGCTATTGATCAAAATAAGCTCATGATAAGGAAATTCAATCATTCCTGTAGTGAACGCCTTTCCTTGCCAAACACCTGCAGTAAAACCTTGATTGCTATTGCGATAAAGTATTTTTTTTCTGTGACCATCAGATGTCTCTTTCCATGATATATCACTATTTTCATCAATATAAATAACATTTTCTGTATTTAGCTTTTCCGCTGTTTTGGGTACTACAAACCTTACATAAAGCTTACGTAGGTAGCCTTGTTGATGCCACTGATAATCATAACCATGAGGAATAACAAAGCTCCGACCTGCCCCTATGCTTTCGCTAAAACCAGTTTTACTATTTTTAACCTCTACAGCCCCTTCAATGATGAATATAAATTCGTCATGTGCATAAGGAGGGTTATTATCAAGCGTTTCTGTTGAATCCGCAATACCAATAGATAGCCCTAACACTCTATTTTCATAAGAGCTAGGGCTACCCTGCATTGGTTGAATTAACGTTATAATTCTTTTTTCTGACATCTATTATTATTTATTGTCTTTGGCTACATGATGAATATGTACATCTTGTTGCGGGAATGGAATAGTAATATTTGCTTTATCTAAGGCTGAATATATTTTTGCATAGGCTTTATACTTATTAGCATACATATTCACCGTTGGTGTCCATAAACGAATAGCAATCGTAATAGCGCTGTCTGAAAATTCATCAATACCTACTTGTAAATTTCTATTTTCACCAACAATCCCTAACGATAACATCGTTTCTTCTAACAACTTGATAACCTCTAATGGGTTATTGTTGTATGAAATACCAACGCTTAATTCAAGTAATGAGTCATGTTGTGAATTATGAAGAATTTCGCCCACAATATGTTTATTAGGGATAGTAATTTTGACACCATCTTCATTTTTTAAAACGGTATAAGCAAGTAGTACTTCTTCAACGACACCGGTAACACCCTGTACCGAAATAGTATCACCAACAACAAAAGGTCTAATAATAATAATATTAAAACCAGCAGCATAGTTAGCCAACAAACCTTGCAGCGCTAAACCTGCACCTAACGAAATTGCACCAATCGCGGCAACAAATGGTGTAACACTAATCCCCAGTTTGTTCAGTGATATAATAGTGATCATTATCACTATTAACATTTTTGTGGTACTTGCTAAAAACTGACTTAGCGTTATATCTAATTCATGTCGTTGACATAATCGCAAAACAAATCTAGATATTTTTCCTGCGAGCATGTAACCAAGAATAAATATGATTAATGCGCCAATCAACTGGAAGCTATAATTAGCAAAAAAATCTATGATTATATTATAAAATTTAGCGACTTGATCTATTTCATCTTTTAATAAATTAGCAGGGTTAATCACTTCAGTAACGGATTCTGCAGTACTAATTTGGGGGAGTGCAAACATTGTTTTTCCTTAAAAATATCGTCGAATAGGGAGAGAATAACAGATTGTAAATAAATGTTGTCTTTTAAGGTGAAATTTTATTGTTAAGTATTGAAAATTCCATTTAAAGCACCATATTTACTCTTCTTACATTTGATTGTTTTTTATCCGTTACCGTTCAAGGCAAAGCCATGTCTCATGCATTAGAAATTAATTCACTTAAAAAAACCTACAAAGGTGGTTTTCAAGCCCTAAAAGGTATTGATTTAACTGTAGAAAAAGGCGATTTCTTTGCTTTGCTTGGACCCAATGGTGCAGGAAAATCGACCACAATAGGCGTGATTACCTCTTTAGTTAACAAAAGCCAAGGTCAGGTAAAAGTGTTTGGTTATGATATAGACTCTGACTTAGAAAAAGCGAAGAGTTTTATTGGTTTAGTACCACAAGAGTTCAATTTCAACCAATTTGAACCCTTGATGCATATTTTGGTTAATCAAGCAGGTTATTATGGTGTTGAACGTAAAGTTGCCATTGAACGCGCCGAAAAGTATTTAAAAAAGTTAGAATTGTGGGATAAACGCAATGATGCAGCACGTATGTTATCTGGCGGCATGAAACGTCGTTTAATGATAGCGCGCGCTTTAATGCATGAACCACAAATATTAATTTTAGATGAACCAACCGCGGGCGTTGATATTGAAGTGCGTCGTGCAATGTGGGATTTTCTACGAGAACTAAACCGACAAGGTATTACCATCATTCTAACAACCCATTATTTAGAAGAAGCTGAAATGTTATGTCGTAACATCGCTATTATTAATGATGGTGAAATTGTTGAAAACACAAGCATGAAAGCATTATTAGCTCAACTTGATGGAGAAACTTTCGTATTAGATTTATCTCCTCATGATAAAGAAGTCACTTTGAAAGACATTAACTATAGGGTCAATGATGATCACACATTAGAAGTTGATTTAAATAAAAACCAAAACCTAAACCCTATTTTTCAACAATTAACCGAGCAGAACATTAACGTACTAAGTATGCGCAATAAAAGTAACCGTTTAGAAGCTTTATTCGTCAACCTAGTATCGAAAAAAGAGCCTAAGACCACATCAAACAAGCAGGCCAGCTAACATGAATAACGCCATCGCCTTAAAAAGTATTTTAACGAAAGAAATTCAACGGTTTTTACGTATTTGGGTTCAAACCCTAGTGCCACCCGCTATTACCATAAGCTTATATTTTGTAATTTTTGGAACGCTTATCGGTTCGCGTATTGGCGAAATGGGCGGTTTTGATTACATGTCGTTTATTGTTCCCGGTTTAATTATGATGACGGTTATTACTAACTCCTACTCAAACGTAGCTTCCTCTTTTTTTAGCGCTAAATGGCAACGAAATATTGAGGAAATGCTAGTAGCACCGGTTCCCAACTGGGTAATTGTTGCTGGTTATGTGGGTGGCGGCATGGCCCGTGGTATTCTGGTAGGCTTAATAGTGACCACAGTGTCATTATTATTTGTTGATATTAAAATCCATAACGTATGGGTGATTATCGCAACAGTATCGTTAACCTCAGCAACATTCGCGCTGGGTGGCTTAATTAATGCTATCTTTGCCAATAGTTTTGATGATATATCTATCATTCCCACGTTTGTACTGACACCTTTAACCTACCTTGGTGGAGTGTTTTATTCGATTAGCTTGTTGCCAGATTTTTGGCAAGGCGTGTCACAAATTAATCCAATTGTTTATATGGTTAATGCTTTTCGGTACGGGTTTTTAGGAATTTCCGACGTCAATATTGTCACTGCCTTTTTAGTGATTGGCTTTTTTATTACCACCTTGTTTACTATTGCGATGGTGTTGATCAGTAAAGGTATAGGGTTGAGATCTTAATGCAAGACACAAAATCTGAAAAAGCAATAGCCGAAGAACAAAGTGGCATGGGTGACTCAAAAACCATTATCACGAACCAAACGGATATCCATGATAAGTTAAATGAAGTGGTGGCAAAACATTTATCACATCCATTTAAAAAACCTTATCAACAGCATACCCTGCAAGCTTTTCAAGAAGTGGATACGATAGTACAAGCATTTTTACAGGCTAATCCTGAGGGAGAAGTAATTTTAGATGCTTGTTGCGGAGTTGGTCAAAGTAGTCGAATTTTAGCCCAGCAAAACCCACAAACGCTTGTTATTGGTGTCGATAAGTCAGCACACCGAATTAATCGTAATGTTGAAGGCTTTTCACCAGGAAATGGCTATAACGCACAAAATTACCATTTAGTACGGGCTGATTTAAATGATTTTTATCGTTTGGTTAAAGAGGCAAACTGGCCGGTAACTAAACATTACATTCTTTACCCTAACCCTTGGCCTAAATCCAAGCACTTACAACGCCGCTGGCATGGCAGTGCGGTATTTCCACAAATGACCAGTATTGGTAACACATTAATATTACGCAGTAATTGGCGCTTGTATTTGGAAGAATTTCAACAGGCAGCAGCACAAATACGCTTGCATGGAGAGCTTTCTCAAGTTAACGTAGCAGAAGACAAAGCTCTGACACCTTTTGAAGCTAAATACCAAGCCAGTGGGCAGGTGTGTTGGCAGTTAACCTTACACAAGTAAACTAAAATGACGATATCTACACGTACGGCACAAGCAACTAATGAATCTTTACATAGAATATTTACTGTTGCCGAAGCGCCAGACTCTACTTTAGGCCGTATTGAAAAAGAGATATCGACCAGTTTATCTGATTTCCTCAATAATTATATTGTTGCTAGTAAAAATGCCTTAACAGATATTGAACAAGATTTTATCAGTGCACGTATTCCTGAACATCCTGAATTTGTTTCTGATCATACGCACCATTTACTTGAAAAGTTAGTCGCACATTCAGTACATACCGCTAGCCCTAGCTTTATCGGTCATATGACCTCAGCGTTACCTGCGTTTATTTTACCCTTATCTAAGTTGATGGTGGGTTTAAACCAAAACCTCGTTAAAGTGGAAACCTCAAAAGCCTTTACGCCATTAGAGCGACAAGTATTAGGTATGCTGCATAACTTGGTATATCAAAACAATGATGACTTTTATCAAAAGTGGTTACATAACCCTAATAATTCGCTAGGGGCTTTTTGCTCTGGTGGTACTGTCGCTAACATTACCGCTTTATGGGTGGCTCGAAATAAATTACTTAAAGCCGATGGTGATTTTTCTGGTGTTACCCGTGCAGGTTTGTTCAGTGCTTTACAACATTATGGTTATCAAGGATTAGTGATTTTAGTCTCAGAGCGTGGTCATTATTCATTAAAAAAATCGGCTGATGTCCTCGGTATTGGTCAAGACAGTGTTATTTCTATTCCAACCGATGAATATAATAAAGTAGATTGCGAAAAACTTGCACAAAAGTGTCAAGAATTCACCGATAAAAATATTAAAGTACTCGCGATTGTTGGTGTGGCCGGCACTACCGAAACAGGTAATATTGATCCCTTAAATAAAATGGCGGATATCGCTGAGCAATACCAATGTCATTTTCATGTTGACGCCGCTTGGGGCGGAGCAACGTTATTATCGAATAAACACCGTTACTTACTAGATGGCATTGAGCGCGCTGATTCAGCGACCATTGATGCACATAAGCAAATGTACGTGCCTATGGGCGCTGGCATTGTGGTATTTAAAGATCCCTCTGCGGTGGCTGATATTGAACATCATGCCGAATATATTTTACGTAAAGGGTCAAAAGATTTAGGCAGCCACAGTTTAGAAGGCTCTCGTGCTGGTATGGCTATGCTTGTTTACGCTAGCTTGCATATTATTAGCCGACCTGGCTATGAGTTGTTAATTAACCAAGCGATAGAGAAAGCAGAATATTTTGCAGAGATTATTAATCGTCATGACGATTTTGAATTAATCACTGAACCAGAATTATGTTTATTAACCTACCGTTACGCACCTAAAGCAGTACAAAAATTTCTTGCAAACACTTGCGTTAATGGTGATAAAAAAACACAAGATGAGATAAATTTATTGATAGGAAAACTCACTAAATTTATTCAAAAACGCCAACGTGAAGATGGTCGCTCGTTCGTTTCACGTACGCGTATTGAAGTAGCACGTTACAATGGTGAAAAAGTAATTGTTTTTCGTGTTGTATTAGCTAATCCATTGACCAGTAAAGAAATTCTCCATGAAATTTTAGCTGAGCAATGTTTACTTGCACAAGAAAGCGAAAATTATTTACCACAGCTCTTAGCACTCTCTAGCTAATGTTATAGAACACAGTCACATTAGTAGATTGCACTGTTGATTTTCTGCCAATGAAGATAACAGGCAGAATTGACTAATTACCTGCCGCCATAACACAATATTAAACCACAACTTTAGGCTCACCCCCAATATATGGATCAGAAGTGATTTTAATTTCCTCCATAAGAGGGGTATATCTACGCGGAGATAACAGCTAACATAGACTAAAGTCTAGTAACGTAAATTAATAGGGGGAAACTTGTTAAATAAGATAATATCTAATGAATTGCCTGAAACTACAGTGCAACCTTTATCCTCATTAAGCAAAATAGCAACCCACCCACTACGTGAGAAGCTTTACAACGAATTACATAACAGACCATTTCAATCAATCTCTACGCCTGCTCAAATCACCCATATAGCAATTCAGCATAATGGAAAATTAAAACAGCAAGAACACGAATTTATTTCTGCATTATGTAATACATTTCAAGTAAATTCACCCGCGCAGTCAATGCCTTGTTTTTATCAAGATTTTGGCTTGTTTAGTCTCCGTTGGGAGCGACATTTAGAATATTCTACTTATACTTTTATCCGCCAAGCGCCATTAACTGATCTACCATTTGTTAAAAATGCCATCGATTATGTTCCCAATAACTGGTTTGAAAAAATGCCCGGTCAAGTTATTGCTGCTGTGCACTTGATCATAGAATCAGAAAACATTGATAAAGCCAGAACACACAAAGTTGAAAAGTATTTCGACAATATGCCATTAATAGCTAGCGCTCCTGTTAATTCTCAAGCCAAAGTATGGAGTTCATTTAAATTACACGAGGATGGTTTTGGTCGCTTTCTGATATATCACCAAGATTTATCTGCTGATCAGCTAGGAAGGTTGGTTCTACAATTATTACAACTTGATACCTACCGATTAATGGCAACACTGGGTTTACCCTTAGCACAAGCAATTAACAGTGAGCTTAATCAACTAGATTTACAACTGCAACAGGTGACGACTTACATCGCCTTAGGTACGGAAAAAAGTGATAGAGAGTTGCTCACTCAAGTCTCTCAAATAGCAGCAAAAGTGGAAGATTATCGTAGCCAAAGCACCTACCGCTTCTCGGCGACTAATGCCTATTACGATGTGGCATTGCAGCGGATGGAAGATCTAAAAGAAGAAGAAATCCAAGGTTACATGACCTTACAAGAGTTTTTAATGCGTAGAATTACTCCTGCTGTTAAAACCTGTCAAACCGCTTCCAACCATCTTGAAGATATTTCGAGAAGAGTTACCCGTGCTAGTGATTTGTTGCGTACGCGCGTTGAAATGGTGTTACAGGAGCAAAATCAAACCTTATTAAAATCAATGAACCACCGTGCTCATGTTCAAATGCGTTTGCAACAAACCGTTGAAGGTTTATCCGTTGCAGCGATAAGCTATTACGGCATGCAACTATTTGAGACCATGCTATCTTCTTTACCAAGCTTAGGTGTTAAATATAACCATGAACTCGTGAGTGGCTTCGCTGTACCTATCGTTATTGGTATTGTTTTTATTGGCACTCGCGTAGTACACAAGTCTTTAATGAAAGACGTAAAATAAAGCCACTAGTTAATTTTCTTCGCTAGCCTTTTATATTGAAGGCTGGTTTGATCTTTTTCATCACAAATGCTTAATAAGTCTTCAATAAAATGAGTCAGTGCTCGACGTTCAATTGTCTTAATTAATTTTTGTTGTTCGTCCGATAACATGTGATACATAGAGGCAGCACCAAAGTCGCCAAATATTATATTAGCCTCTTCATCAAATAGCGTGTTATGCGCGTACAAATCGCCATGGCATACTTGGTTTACGTGCAAGTGCTCATACACATCTTCAATTTGCTTAACGATTGTCGCAATTTGGCTGATGCTCAATCTAAAGCCTGCTGGAAAATTATCACGAGTACAGCTATCAAAGCATGGTGGAAGCCCTAAGTTGGTATAACTATCCGGTATTAAATTCATAATTAGCGCCAAATAACCTTCCTCATTTACTTGCGCCAATGAACGAACTAAATTCTGATGATTACCTGTTTTTAAACAGGCATATAACTCGTCTTCTGGGTAGCCATCACTAGTAATACTCCCTTTAAATACTTTAACCGCTATTTCATTGGGAAAAGTCGATTGGCTTTTAGTCCAAGTCGCTCTAGAGATAACACCTGAAGCCCCTTGTCCAAGTATATTGTGAAGTACAAAGCTTGATGAGGGTAATGATGAGATAGAGTCAACATTAACGCTTGAGCGACTAAATGGATTACCCGCAAAGGCAAACCACGCCAGTTTTGGTAATCCTAGTAGTTGATCTGGACACTCGGTAAGGTTATTCGCTGATATACGCACTAATTCAAGGTTACAACACTGATCTAAAGTCGACGGTAAACAAGTGAGTATATTCCCAGCCAGTGCTAGTTTTTGTAACCGAGGCCGTTCACCTAGCGAATCAGGTAAAGTTTCGATACGATTATCAGTGAGTATTAACCAGCGTAATTTTTGCGGTAATGAATTTTTTGGTATATAACTAATTTGATTAGATTTAAAGCCTACCATTTCTAAATTATCACATTGGCCAAGTACCTCAGGTAATGTAGTAAAGCAATTATTTGAAGCGAAAAGTATTTTAAGCTTTGTTAACTTTGCTAATTCTTTTGGTAGCGATGTTAATCGGTTATTTGATAAATCTAAAATTTCTAAACTATCTGCTAACGCTATAATTTCAAGCGGAAATGAGGTTAATTTTTCCGATAATGTTAAGCGCTGAATTCCAATCAACTCACCTGATTTTAATTGTGAAAGAGTATGCATTATAATTTTTGAGTAGGCTAAAAGAGCGGCAGTTTACTAGAACTTAAGCATGAAATATACACGGCTCTGATAATGCATCTCCTTAAAACGAGTAAATATAATTGAAGTAATTTGATGTATCTTGCTGATTTAAATATCAAAGAAGTAAAATAAAGCTTTGAGTAAACGATATGCTATAATCGCAATATAATTGTAGCTCACCCCACTTTTACGGACTTACCTATGGCCAAAAACTCGCTAAGTATTAGAGAAGAAACCATTTTTGACGGCGTATTTACTAAATACTTCTTAAAATCGATATTTGCTTTATGGTTTAAATTAGCGGGTTGGAAGGTTTGTAAACATAGTCCTGAAGGTATTGGCGTTGCCATTGCCGCACCACACACCTCTAACTGGGATTTTATTTATGCACTTGGCGCAGCTATTTTACAAGATGTAAAAATATACTTTTCTATCAAAGAGAGTCTATGTAAAGTTCCATTACTAGGAAGGTGGTTAATGTGGCTTGGCGCTATTCCAATTGATCGTTCATCAAAAGCTTTTGGCCAAGTACAGCAAATCAAAAATTTTATTGATTCGCAAAAAGCACACTCCAATAATGGTAGAAGAGTTTTTTTCTTATTTACACCAGAGGGTACTCGTGGCGCGGTAAAAAAATGGAAAGCGGGTTTCTACCATATTGCTCAAGGTTGTGAACTACCCATTTTTCTCGCTAAAGTGGATTATTTAAGTAAAGAAACAGGCGTGTTTCATACTTTTGAGCTTACGGGGAATAAAGATGAGGATTTTAGCGCAATCCAAGCCTCCTATGAAAGCATTCAAGGCAAATACCCAAAATTACAATTTCCACATTATACCGGCACCTTGCCCAAAATTTCGGATTCCGAAATCGCTATTATTCGTGCGCTCTATTCCATCAAAGGTGTTGCTACCAAAATGGAAATAGCAACCAAAGCTAAAGTATCTGAATTATCGAGTTCTATGCTTACCTTGATGATTGAAAAAGGGTTATTAGAAAAAAGCGATACTAATAAAAATAATTCAGCAACGTATCAGCTTACCTTTGCCGGTAAAGGGTACTTTTTACATTTATCTTCAACAACCTAGCTTCCCTTATCATTTTCTCGGTAACAAATCATTCCTACAAAATTTCCCTAGAATACAAATCCTAGGGGATTTTTACTGAACCTCGTTAAACGTTTACTCTGAATCAAGTACTCATGAACTCAACGAGTCTATAGCACTCTTATAAAGTCAGGCTTAGCGATCAGAAACTGTACACATAAAAAAAGCCCTAACAAATAAATGCTAGAGCTTTTTTAAGTAACTTCGTTAAAAGTTTAATTCAGTATTAAATACTAATTAAGCTTTAGTCACAACGTCAACTAAAGTCCAGTTTTTAGACTTAGAGATTGGCGCTACTTCACGAATTGTTACTAAATCACCTTGGTTACATACGTTAGCTTCATCATGTGCTTTCAACTTAGTTGAACGCGTGATGTACTTACCGTACATAGGGTGCTTAACGCGACGTTCGATCATTACAACGATAGACTTATCCATCTTGTTACTGATAACAACGCCTTGTAGTGTGCGGATTTTGGCTTCGCTCATTACTTACCTGCCTTTTCAGTGATGATAGTCTTAACACGTGCAATGTTGCGACGTACGATTCTTAGCAAGTGAGTTTGTGCTAATTGACCAGTGCTTGCTTGCATGCGGTAGTTAAACTGCTCGCGTAAAAGCTCTAGTAATTCAGCGTTAAGCTCTTCAATGCTTTTTGCTTTAAGTTCGCTAGCTTTCATTACATTACCGTCCTAGTTACGAAGGTAGTTTTAAACGGAAGTTTAGCGGCTGCTAAAGCAAATGCTTCGCGTGCTATTTCTTCTGAAACACCTTCCATTTCATAAAGAACACGACCAGGAAGAATTTGGCAAACCCAATATTCAACTGAACCTTTACCTTTACCCATACGAACCTCAAGAGGTTTTTTAGTAATTGGCTTATCAGGGAATACTCGGATCCAGATTTTACCTTGACGCTTAACATGACGAGTCATCGCTCGACGTGCGGCTTCAATTTGGCGCGCGGTCATACGACCACGTTCAACCGATTTTAAACCGAAAGTACCGAAGCTAACTGAGCTACCAACGTGTGAAAGACCACGGTTGCGCAGTTTAAATTGCTTGCGGAATTTAGTACGTTTTGGTTGTAACATTACTGATTCCTCTTACTTACTGTTTTTGCGGTTGTTTTTTCTTTTAGGCTTAGCCGCTGGTTGTTCTGCCACAAGTGGCATTTTACCAATGATCTCGCCTTTAAAGATCCAAACTTTAATACCAATAACACCATATGTAGTGTTACCACGTGCAATTGCGTAATCGATATCAGCACGTAATGTATGTAAAGGTACACGACCTTCACGATACCATTCAGCGCGTGCAATATCAGCGCCGCCTAAACGACCGCTAACTTGAACTTTGATACCTTTAGCACCTAAACGCATAGCATTTTGTACTGCACGCTTCATAGCGCGACGGAACATAACACGACGTTCTAATTGACTAGCAATACTGTCAGCAACAAGCTGCGCATCCATTTCTGGCTTACGTACTTCAGCGATGTTGATCTGAGCAGGAACGCCTGCAATTTTTGAAACGGCTAAACGTAATTTTTCAACATCTTCGCCTTTCTTACCGATAACAACACCTGGACGCGCCGTGTGAATTGTTACTCGGATAGATTTAGCTGGTCGCTCAATAACTACTTTCGATAATGATGCACGCTTAAGCTTTTCTTTCAAGTATTCGCGAACCTTATGGTCCCCGTCTAAATTACTCGCAAAGTCTTTGTTGCTCGCAAACCATGTAGACGCGAAAGGTTTCGTGATACCTAAGCGAATACCGGTAGGATGTACTTTTTGTCCCATTCTACTCTCTCCTAGCTATCTGACACAATCACAGTAATGTGACTTGTGCGCTTGATGATACGATCCGCGCGGCCTTTCGCACGAGGTCTAATACGTTTCATTGTTGGACCATCGTCAACTAAAATAGTTTTAACGATTAATTCATCAATGTCTGCACCTTCGTTATGCTCTGCGTTTGCGATAGCAGAGTTAAGTACTTTTTTAACTAAAACTGCAGCAGATTTATTGCTGTAAGTTAAAATTTCAAGTGCTTTCTCTACGTGTTCGCCACGGATTTGATCCGCTACTAAACGCGCTTTTTGAGCAGAACCGCGGGCAAATTTATGTATAGCAATTGCTTCCATTTAACTTCCCCTTACTTCTTAGCTTTCTTATCAGCGATATGACCGCGATAAGTACGAGTTGGTGCAAATTCTCCTAATTTGTGACCGATCATCTCTTCGGTTACAAATACAGGAACGTGTTGACGGCCATTATGGACAGCTATGGTCAATCCGATCATCGTAGGGATGATCATTGAACGACGGGACCAAGTTTTAATTGGCTTTTTATTCCCGCTTTCCACCGCTTTCTCTACCTTCGTCAACAAGTGTAGGTCAATAAAAGGACCTTTCTTGAGGGAACGTGGCATGGTG
>JAWUXK010000055.1:0-12836 GCA_034111385.1 Colwellia sp.
GTACGTAACTCAGCTAAGTCTTCTGGGTTAAGCTCTGGTAAATCTGGAATAGTTTCCTGAACAGCTCCTAAGATTTCAACACGTTTAATCGAGTCGATACCTAAATCGGCTTCCATGTCCATTTCAAGCTCTAACATGTCAACGGGGTAGCCTGTTTTCTCAGCCACTACTTCCATCATCACTTTTTGAATGTAGGCCGTATCAATGGCAGGTGCGCTGGTTGCCGCTGTAGTATCTACTGGTGCACTTTCTGCAACGGCAGTAGGAGCAACAGACACTTTAGATTGCATGTAGCTAACGATTTCACCTAACGTACGTAGCTCAGCTAAGTCTTCAGGGTTTAGTTCAGGTAAATCTGGAATAGTCTCTTGAACTGAACCTAGAATTTCAACACGTTTAATCGAGTCGATACCTAAATCGGCTTCCATGTCCATTTCAAGCTCTAGCATGTCAACGGGGTAACCTGTTTTCTCAGCCACCACTTCCATCATCACTTTTTGAATGTAAGCCGTATCAATCGCAGGTGCACTACTTGCAGCAGCAACTGGCGCACTCTCTACAACCGGTGCAGGGGCAGCAGACACTTTAGACTGCATGTAGCTAACTATTTCACCTAACGTACGTAACTCGGCTAAATCTTCAGGGTTAAGCTCTGGTAAATCTGGAATGGTTTCTTGAACTGAACCTAGGATTTCAACACGTTTGATCGAGTCAATACCTAAATCCGCTTCCATGTCCATTTCAAGCTCTAGCATCTCAACGGGGTAGCCTGTTTTTTCAGCCACCACTTCCATCATCACTTTTTGGATGTAGGCCGTATCAATCGCAGGTGCGCTGCTTGTAGCTGCTGCAACTACTGGAACACTCGCAGCAGGGGCAGCAGATACTTTAGACTGCATGTAGCTAACGATTTCACCTAGTGTACGTAACTCAGCTAAATCTTCAGGGTTAAGCTCTGGTAAGTCTGGAATAGTCTCTTGAACCGAACCTAGGATCTCAACACGTTTGATTGAGTCAATGCCCAAGTCCGCTTCCATGTCCATTTCAAGCTCTAACATTTCGGTTGGGTAACCTGTTTTTTCAGCGACAACATCCATCATTACTTTTTGGATATGGGCTAAATCAATAGCAGGTGCAGCTGTCGAGGTTTCAACTAAATGTAACGCCGGAGCACTGTCACTAACTGGTGCGGCAGACTCTGCTTTTGACTTCATATAGTTAACAATTTCGCCCAACGTACGTAGTTCAGCTAAATCTTCTGGATTTAACTCAGGTAAGTCAGGGATAAGCTCTTGTACTGATCCTAAGATTTCAACACGCTTGATTGAGTCAATACCCAAGTCAGCTTCCATATCCATCTCAAGCTCTAACATTTCGGTTGGATAACCTGTTTTCTCAGCTACCACTTCCATCATCACGGTCTGAATTTTTTCTAAATCAACTGTTGCAGCAGGTGGCGCTTCTGCAGCCACAGCCACAACTGTTTCAGCAACAGGTGACATCGCTACTGCAGCAGCTACGGTTTGCACCGGAGACGCTGTATTTTGATGTGCGACTGGAGCTACTGGCGTTGAAGCTTGCGTAACAGGTTTAGCTGCTGGTGTTACTGGAGAGCTAACTGGTGCTTTAGGTGCAACAGGCGCTACCACATTTTCAGTTACCTTAACAACATCAGGGGCATCACTGGCTGATAACATCGCTGCCATATTGTCCGTTTGGTTATTAAGATACTGCTCATGAACACGTAAGGTTTCAGATTGAAAATCATGATACATACCTAAAGTACGATCTAAACTTTCAGGTAATTCAGCACCTTCTTGAGAAGAAAGTACGGTGTCAAAAGTTTTCGCGTAATCTTTTGGTCCTTGCATGTATTGCTCATGAACGTTTAACAACTGTTGCTGATGATCAACAAACTGGCTAACACTACGTTCAATACTGCTGGCTAAGCCATTAGTATCACTGGTAACAGGCGTACTACCTTGGTTAGGTTGTCCAACCGTACCATCTGCGTTCAAATAAACAATTTTCTCAACTTCTACAATACGTTCAACTTCTACAATTTTCTCTACGATTTGAGGCTCTGGAACAGCAACAGGAACAGACGTCGCTTGTTTAACTGTCCAACCATCGTTTAATGCATCTTCAAACGCTTTTGACGTTTTAGCACTCACATAAGATGCACCTGTTAGCTTCATTCCTAAAGGCGACATTTTAGTTGCCGCTAATGGGCGTTTAACCGCACAGTAAGGGTCAATATCATTAAGTGCTAGGCCTAATACAGCCATTTGAACAGCCGCTTGACGCATTTGCATATCAGCAGACTTTTTAGGGTTGGCATTAACCGCAATGGCAACTACATCATCTTTTTCTTTTAAGATGTTTTCAACTAATTTAGTTAATACATTCTTAGGACCAAATTCGACAAATACACGGCCACCATCAGCATAAATATTATCAATTTCTTCATTAAAGTGAACTGACTCTAAAATGTGATTTTTTAAGCTCTTTTTAATATCACTCGCTTTATTTGAGTGCGCTTTTGCTGTGCCATTTGAATAAACAGGCACACTAGGTTTATTAAATTTAGCGCTATCAATTGCTGTCGCAAAAGGTTTTTGTGCATGACCAACTAATGGCGTATGAAATGCAGCGGATACAGGCAATTGTACTACTTTATAGCCTTTCCCTTTTAGCTCTTCCATTGCAATAGCAATTTGACTGGTTACCCCTGCCACAACTACTTGGTTATTTGAGTTGTAATTAGCGATAGAGATATCGTTAATGTCTTTAATATCCTCAGCAACTTTTTCTGGTGAACCCACAACGGCGATCATGGTTCCTGTGTCTACGCTTTTATCTTTTGGTGCTGCCATTGCTTGACCACGACTACGCGCTAACATCATATAATCACTGTCGTTTAATACGCCAGCTGCCCAAAGAGCCGTTAATTCACCAAAACTGTGGCCAGCGGTAAAGTCAGCTTTAAAACCGGCGTTGGTGAAGGTTTTATAAAGACCAACACTTAATGTACCAATGGCAGGCTGAGCATGCTGAGTTAAACGTAAAGCTTCATCTTGTGCTTTACGTGCATCATTAGTAAACACAGGAATTGGATAAGTTGTAGGCGTTAATTGTCCTAAGCCTGCCGCGGTAAACTCACTATCCATGTCTTGCGCAGCTTGCATCACACTTGGGAAGTTACAGGCAAGCTCTCGACCCATATTGACATACTGTGAACCTTGGCCAGAAAATAATGCAACCACTTTACCTTCAACCGTCAAACCCGATTTACGGAAGTAAACGCCCGTAGGAACTGACCACTCTTCACTACCTGATTTAGCCGAAAATTGCTTCAACGCAGTTTCGATCATCTTAATTGCTTGCTCAGCATTTTTAGCGACAAAACCACAACGGGCTAATTCAGCTGCAGGTGTTTGTAAGGTGTTTTCAGTCACTAAGGCATTAAATACATAAGGTTGATCATCACTGTCAACGCTCAGTTTAGCTTGCCAGTCAGTTAAGCTGGCAACCAAAGCACTCTCATTTTCAGCCGTTACTAAAATAGTTTGTGGTACGGCATTTAAGCGATATTGACCACTAGCAGTTGGCGTGTATTCTTCTAATACCATGTGGTAGTTTGTACCACCAAAACCAAATGAACTAATACCAGCACGACGAGGCACGCCATCTTCTCTTGCCATCCAAGGGCGTGTTTCATTGTTTAAATACATAGGGCTATTTTCAATTTCTAGCGCTGTATTAGGTTGGTCAATATGAATAGTTGCTGGTAATACTTTGTGGTGTAGCGCCAGTATTGCTTTAATCATACCAGCTGAGCCAGCGGCTGCCTTGGTGTGGCCAATTTGAGATTTGACTGAGCCTAAGGCAATGTGCTGTTTTTGATCGTTATCTGCACTAAAGTGTTTAACCAAACCACCAAATTCAGCTGCATCACCAGCTTTAGTGCCGGTACCATGTGCTTCAACTAAGCCACAAGTGCGAGGATCAAAACCCGCATCATCGTAAGCGCGTTTTAATGCTTTAGCTTGACCGTCTGGGCGTGGCGCATAAATAGATTTAAAGCGACCGTCCGAAGAAGTACCGATACCTTTAAGTACCGCATAAATTTTATCGCCATCACGTTCAGCATCTTCAAGGCGTTTAAAGGCCATCATGCCGATACCTTCACCAATCATCATCCCTTTTGAATCATTATCAAATGGACGAATATCTTCACCAGTAGTGAAAGCCGGTGTTTTAGAGAATGACATATACATAAACGGTGAGTTGTCACAACAAACACCACCGGAGATCATCACTTCAGAGCGATGCTCTAATAAGTCTGAAATGGCTAACTTAATGGCTGCTAAAGAACCAGCACAAGCGGCATCAACCACACAGTTAGTGCCACCAAAATCGAAACGGTTAGCAATACGACCTGAAATAACGTTACCTAACATGCCCGGGAATGAATTCTCTTCCCAGCCGATATAAGCTTTTTTGAATTTTTCGATGATCATAGCGCGATCTTCTGCATCAACGCCCGACGCTTTTAATACTTTTTCTAAAACAGGTCCTTGCAAACGAGACGTTAATGGTGAGATTTGTTTTTGACCACCACCCACACCTAACGTAATACCTACTTTGTCACGGTCATAACCTGAGCCATCACCGATACCTGCATCATTTAATACATCACGGGCAACCACTAAGGATAATAATTGTGCAATATCAGTTAACTCTAAAATATTTGGCGGCAAACCAAATTCCATTGGGTCAAAATCTATTTCAGGTAAAAAGCCACCACGTTTACAATAGGTTTTATCTGCTGCACGCGGATCACTATTGTAATAGTCATCAACTGTCCAACGGTCACTCGGGACATCTTTAATGGCATCTACTGATTCAAAAATATTGTCCCAGTAATCTTCTAAATTTTTAGCGTCAGCAAAAATAGAGGCCATACCAACAACCGCAATAGGACATTCTTGTAAGCGCGAATTAAATTGCTGCTCATCAGTGATATTTTCTTCCGCGGTAACATGTTTTACGCTTGTTTCACTTTGTGTATTAGCCATAGATTTCTTAACCATTAAAGTATCTCCAGTTTAGGATTTTGTTGCATTTTCGCGGTTTCTATCTTCAATATCACTTTGATGATTTTGTTCATCACCAGTATTATCAGCGGCATTGTTCAATAGACGAAAACGACTTAGAAATTCAGTATAATTACCCGCCAAAATTCGACGGATATGGAATGGGGCTTTGGTGAGCACATAGCTCATGTAACGACTTGCCGCATCGGCTTCGTTACCATCATAAATATCAACATAGACCCAACCAGATGCGGGGTCATTGGCGACAAGTAAACGCCGTTTGTTCAGTTGTTCTTGATCTTCTTCTGATGCTTGTTCAGAATCATTTGAGAAGTCAGGTAACTGTGTAACTTTCACTTGAACTACTTCATCTTCTGATAAATTATTAGTGCGATTTAATACTTCACGCATCGCCTTAGGAGAAATATCTGAGAGTAGTACTTGGTGATCAAGGGTATCTTCTAGCGTGACTTGTACCGGAGATGAAAGCGGGCTATCTGCATCAACTAGCTCACCACTATCTTCCATATCCGCTAATCGAGAAACACCATGGCGCTTTAAACAACGTTGTAAGCCTGCACGAGAAACATGTGGGTTAATAAACTGTTTACAGACCGCAAGTAATTCATCAAGTGAAAGCAGTAACCGAGTACGTAGTTCAACCACAACATATTCTTGCGATTCACTTAACGTGGTATTTAATTGCTTTGGTACATGGGAAGCATCAGACATAGATTCACGCTGACGCCATTTGCGCACAGTTGACTCAGATATTTTAAGCAAGCGTGCAAGTACCGCGGTGGGTAAGTCTGACTCATGTATAAATGCACGCATTTCAGGGGTAGTGGTAGCGTTAGCATGTTGCTTAGGCATTAATAACCCTTACAGATATTAATAACTAAGCATTTCAAATGAATCGCCCGTAGATTTTGCTTAACTGATGTAAAAGTCGCATTTTGCTGTAGTTTGATCATTTATAACCCGTCGTAACCGTGTAATTAGCTCAAAATACATAAATTGCATTTTTTCAAAGTTGGCTAATATACACAGGTTTCACACCCAACACAATCACCCGATACAATGTTAAAGTAAAAATAGACCAAAGTATTACCTTCGTATTATTTTCACTTGACAACCTTATACGACAAATAAATTTTAGTTTTTTAAAAATCAAGCTCAAGCTTTTTAAAACCCTTGATGTACATCAAAGGTTTTAAATAAAAACAACTTAAAAAAATAAAATTAATGTTAAATATTATGATAAAGTCATGCTTCTTAAAGAAAGAATTCATGATAAAAATTTATCAAATGATTCAATACAACCTACTGATACTTTATTCATGAGCCACTTTTCTCTACCTAAAAATTCAAAAATGCCATTGAAGATTAATAAAAATGAAATTCATTTGTGGCAAGTAAATCCTGACGAAATCACAGAGACTGAACTACTCAATAAATATAAAAAATTACTCACTAGCGAAGAAACGAAGAAGCAGCAAAGATATAAGTTCTCTCAAGATAAGCACGATGCGTTGATCACAAGAGCCTTTATAAGAGACTTACTTTCTTATTATGCTGATATTGCCCCACAGGATTGGCGATTTAAAAAAGGCGAAAAAGATAAACCTGAAATTGTGAACTCGCCACTCCCATTACGGTTTAATTTAAGCCACACAAAAGGGCTAATAATTTGTGCTGTTACGCTAGAGAATGATATTGGGTGTGATGTTGAAGATATAACGCGCAGTAATGATGTGTTATCCATCGCCAATCGCTATTTTTCTGCCAGTGAAACTGAAGAGTTGTTTTCTTTACCCACAGCACAACAGCGCAATCGGTTTTTTGATTATTGGACGTTAAAAGAGTCTTATATCAAAGCATGGGGATTAGGGTTAGCCATTCCTTTAAAAGACTTTAGTTATACTATTAATGATTCGATAGTTGAAAAAAATTCACTATTCTCTGTGAAAAACAACATCAGCTTAGCTTTTTGTCAACACAGAGTAGATAATGCTAATAGATGGCGAAATTGGCTTTTATACCCAAACGATAATCAACAGCACCGAATTGCGCTCGCACTAAGATCTACAGAGAATAATCAAAATACGGCTTATCAATTACGTTGTTTTAGCAGCATGCCTTTACTGGGTTACAAAGAGTTTGTTTAATAAGCCCAAATACACATCATTATTTTTGGCTAAAAGTCGTTGCTATCTTGGTTAATTTACTCGCTTCTTGATTCAATAATGAAATATTATTGAATAACGCATCTGAATCAACAAGTGCTTGAGCTAAATCGGCAACACGTTGTACGTTATTATTCACTTCTCCGGCAACAACACTTTGTTCTTCTGATGCGGTAGATACTTGGGTAGTTAGGTCGGAAATAGACAACATTTGTTGATAAATTTCTTCTGCTGAATCATGTGCTGTTTTACCTGAATTTACGCATTCTTCACTCGTGGTGATATTACTCGACATTAGGGTTGTAACATTAGCAAGCTTGTCGGTAACGTGGCGAACCGATTCATTGATGCCATCTGATACGCTATGTGTTCTCGCACTTAATGAACGTACTTCATCAGCAACCACCGCAAAACCTCGACCTTGTTCTCCAGCTCTTGCCGCTTCAATAGCCGCATTTAATGCTAATAAATTAGTTTGGTCTGCTATCCCTTGAATTTCAATTACTTGAGTGTTAATTGAGGTAACAATATCCACCAATTCTTGTGATACGCTATGTGCCGAACTGACATTATCTTGTAAACCTGATATTTGTTTTACTGAGCCAGATATTATGGATTTTGATTTAGCACATTGTTGATAAACTTGCTCCACTCTATCAGCCGTTTGTACAACATTTTCACTAACCTCTGCAATGGTTAACGACATTTGATTCATCGAGGCGGCTATTTGTGTGGTCTCATTATTTTGATCATCAATTTTGTCATTAGTATCACTAATTGCCGCATTTAGATTATCAACCACCCTGGCAATAACACTAAGCGAGTCGTCCATACGCCCTAACACTGTGCGAATACGCGCTTTATAAAGGCTTTCTCTAAACTCTAATACTGATTGCAAACCTTCATCGGTATATATCACGCGACAAATACTGGTATATTTTTCTTTTTGCTGTTTGATATAACGAGGTAAGCTAATTAATTCATCAAACAGTGAAGCAAAAAGCACAATAAAAGCTGCGAGTATTGCACTGCCCCATAATAATCCAAGATTTATAAACGTACTGGCAATAATAAATGCAGTAGCAGCAAAAGAAGTAAATTTTTTAATACTATTTTTGGTCTGCTCTGACATACCCAGTTTATTGTTATTAATTGCCTGATAAACCGCGGCCGCTTTTTGCTTTAATTCGTCAGAAGGTTTTACTCGAACCGATTGATAGCCAGTTAATACGCCATTTTCATACATAGGAGTTACATAGGCATCGACCCAGTAATATCGGCCATCTTTACATAAATTTTTCACCACACCTTGCCAATGATTTCCAGCTTTTAACTCTGCCCACAAATCTTTAAAAGCTGCTGAAGGCATATCAGGATGACGAACAATGTTATGATTTTTTCGATGTAATTCTTCTGGTGTATAACCGGCAACTTTACAAAAAATATCATTCGCATAAGTAATCACGCCACGTGTATCAGTAATAGAGACTAACTGCTCTGAATCATCAAAAAAGACTTCTTCATCTATTACTTTTTGGTTTCTTCTACCCATACTTGTTACTCATATATTTTACTGACTTTTTATAAGTTTAGACTAACTTTTACGTTTTTATATAACCTTCATAATAGAACATTAATGCAATTGTTCAATATTTTATTGTTTAGGTTTATCGGTCCGTAAAATAATGTTGTAGAAATGACAACTAAGATGATGTTAGCGATATTAAGACTTCATCAGGAATAGGTTGTAGACGCTTTTCTGTATCTAAGCAAACCATTTCAATATCACCAATAACTGCAGGCTTACTGGCATTAGGTCGCCACACTTCTTGTCGCCATAGCGTTTTATATTTGCCATCAAGCTTAAAACTCGTGCGAATATCACATATTTCGGCAAACTCTACGCCATCTTGAAAAGTTAAGTTAGCTTTATAAACGGCAAACCCTAAGCCTTTTTCATTCCACAACTTAGCTAAACGATCACTATCAATGACATGCTCACGTGCTCGTTCAAAATATTTTAAAAAATTAGGATGATAAACCACACCGGAATGATCGGTATCTTCGTAATAAATTTGTACTGGGTGATGATAAATTTGACTCATAGTAATACCAAATATTCTAGTGAATATAATCAAGAGTGGTGGATTAAATCCATGTTAACTTTTTGCATACTTTAACAAAAGCGATATAACGTTCATTCGGATTTAATTGTCGTATTTATAACCGATATATTATTTTATTTAACAGCTTAGGATTACAGCGAGCAGTATATTTTGGAGTTTATTATATACTCAGAGATTTTCAACATGAAGGAAGTAGTTGAAGTTTCGAGTATATTTAGATAGTTACTTAATTTTAAACAATGCTTTGGACATAAGTTTTGTTGAATGTACTAATCAGAGAAAGGATAAACTTAGCTTAGCATTGCCACTTAAACTATAGAGTAAATATTAAACGGCAATACTAATTTTAGAAACATTATCACATTATGTTGAACCAACCCATCAACATAGGAAATAAAGGAACTACAGCCATAACTGTTACTACTCTAGCTACTGAAAGTGCGTTGGTGCTATCTTTAAAATCTTCATTGTGTGACATATTTAAGTTTCCTAAATGTTAAAATTAATGCGCGCATTTTAGCTGTAAATTCCTTTTATCAACAGACTTGTTTGATCTATATCAACTATCATTGCTATTTATAGGGTACTTACACTTTAAAGGATGTATGCATACCTACTGAAAAAATCGCATAAAAAAAGCCTAAATAATTAAATTTAGGCTTTTATTGGTTCAATACCAAACTCGTTCTACCCAGTTAATAACAACGGGTTTTAACGATGTTTAATGGCTAAACATTATTGTTCAACTTGGCTTAAAACCATATTGGTATAGTCAACCATACCAATAATTTCTTTGTCTTTAATCACAGGTGCTAAATGAAGACCAAAGCGCTCAAATAATCGTGCACAATACCTTACATCCATTTCAGGCAATACACTTATCAAGGGTTTGGCCATGATTTCATATAGATTGACACGTTCAGGCGAACGATCTTTTGCGATGACTTCTTTCGCAATATCGGCAAGCATGACTATGCCATATTCATCATTGTCATCACGTTTATTAATAATTAACGCGTTAGCATTATGTGCTTTTGCTAATTTAATCCCCTCAGTAACAGTCATCATGCCATCGGCAAATTGATAGTTAGTGGTGGTCATTGCATCTTTTACTTGTACTAATTTCTGGCTCATAGCTCTTCCTCAATTTTACCTTTTAAGCGCTCCACTTGATGAGCAACGCCTACTGCATCTTCGATATTTAATTGAATTGCGATACCTTTACCTGGGTCTACATCAAAGCCCGCAATATTACTAATTCGCTCAAGTATTTTTCTTGATAAATGTTCTTCAACGACAAAAAGCAATACGTCTCTTTGTGTTTCCAGTTGCATGCCAAAAAAAGTGCGCTGGCGTTTTACACCTTCACCTCTGGCATTGTTTATTATGGTTGCGCCTGTTGCGCCAGCCATTCTTGCGCCTTTCATGACATCATCGGTTACCGCGTCGTCAACAAAGGCTACAATTAATTTGAAGTGCATGTGATCACCTATATTATTTGTCTTCGGTAGACTCTGTTAAGGAGTCTTGTTGTTTCAAGTTTGCATTACGTTTATTTAGTTTGTCTTGCTTAATTTTGATTCTTTTTTCTTCTTTTCGTTCCGCACGATGTGCTTTGGCTTCTGTTAATTGCGCATAGGCCATTACGGCAATGATCGGAAATAAACTCGCAAACGCGATAAGACCAAAGCCATCAATCAAAGGGCTACGTCCTGGAATTGTACTGGCTAAACCTAAACCTAAAGCGGCAACTAAAGGTACCGTTACTGTTGATGTTGTTACACCACCAGAATCATATGCCAATGGCACTATCATTTTAGGACAAAAGAACGTTTGAATTACCACCACAATATAACCAGCAATAATGTAGTAATGAATAGGATGACCAACAACGATACGGTAACTACCTAAAGCAATACCAACAGCAACTCCAATGGCAACTGAAATACGCAGACTATTCGCGTTAATAGCGCCACCAGAAACTTCTTCAGCTTTAATCGCTACAGCAATAAGTGAAGGCTCCGCAATTGTTGTGCTAAAGCCAATAGCAGCTGCAAACACATAGACCCATTTATAATCTGACCAATGAATACTTGTTAAAGCTTGCTCACCCGCATGAATAAATGCCGGTGCTGTTAATTGCTCTGCCATCATTTTTCCTAACGGAAATAAAGCTTTTTCCAAACCAAGTAAAAATAGGGCTAAACCAATAAGTACGTAAAGAAAGCCAAAACCAACTTGTTTGATATGTGGTATAGGCTTGCGAATAACAAGCAGTTGAAATCCCAAGATGATGGATAAAATCGGTAAGACATCGACAACGGTATTTTTTAACGTGGTTAAAAATTCAAAGAATAAGTCCATTAACCGATCACCATTCCGTACATCATCACAAAAATCATCGGAGTTAATGATGCAAAAGCAATTAAACCAAAACCGTCTATCATAGGGTTTCTGCCTTTAATTGCTGAGGCTAAACCTACACCGAGAGCAGTCACTAAGGGGACTGTAATGGTTGATGTTGTCACGCCACCCGAATCATATGCGATGCCAATAATCCAACTAGGTGCAATCATCGTCATCAGTACTACAACAACATAACCACCTAAAATTAAATACTGAATTGGCCAGCCGCGCAGTATACGTAAAACACCCAGCACAATGGCAAAGCCAACAGCAAAAGCAACAGTAAAACGTAAGCCGTTTGCATAGGAAAGTTGTGACTCTAGTGTATCGACAATAATTCCACCCGATGCGGCCACAATGGCGGCTTCTTTGGCGACAGCGATCAATGAAGGCTCAGCGACGGTAGTTCCAAACCCTAAACAAAATGCAAACGTCAATAACCAACTAATACTGCCTTTTTTGGCAAAGGCTTGCGCCATCGACTCGCCAATGGGAAATAACCCCATTTCTAAACCATAAATAAAGAAGGTTAAACCAAGAACAACGAGCACTAAACCAACTAAAATATCGGCAATATTAGGCATGGGTTGTTGAAGCACGGCAAATTGAAAAAATGCAATAACGAGAACAATTGGGAGTAAGTCTTTACAACTACCTAAAAGTGCTTTTAAAAAAACGAAAAGTTGATTAGACATAAAAAAATAAAGTAATCACGAATGTTTAATATTATATAATGAATTAAAACACTTACTTTGATTTAACACAAAGGAAATGTTTATTTGAAATATAAATTGGTCAAGGGTTTATTTTTATCTTAGCAGCCCCGTTAACTTATCTATTAAATCTAGCATAGTTTGATCATGATAAATAACTATAACTAACCTCAGATCGGGTTAAGTATTAACCATAGTATTTCTTTCTACGTCATTAATATTAAGGGTTGGCTTGTTTTCTTTTAGACAATAAGCCACTAACCCTGCAAGCAAGTTCAACATAAAGCCATTAGGACTGCGATGACG
>JAWUXK010000056.1:0-8880 GCA_034111385.1 Colwellia sp.
GCAACGCTTAATATCTGGCCCCTTAAAACTAATACCGAGCCAACCTCTATTTATAACATATCAAGCTACGGTGAAGAGCAAATCAAACTGAGTAAAAACAATAATATGTTTATCATTACAAACGAGAAAGAAGTTTGGTCACTGGATACCATGCAAAAAGTTTTAGCATTTGACTATAGCCATGAGATTTCCGCACTTGACTTTACTCCTGATGGTGAAAAAGTTATTGCAATCACCAATTCGGGTTTAATTCAAAAATGGCCATTATTTAGAGATAACTTAATTGAAAATGCGAAAAACAAACTTGCTCTCAGCCATATATGCTTAACAGCTGAAGAACGTGTGTCTTATTATTTACCTCCACTGAATGATGAAGACCGTAAAATAAGAGGTTGCTTGTAGATAATGATTGGGTCTAAATCAAAACACAAACACGAATATTTAAGGGAAATATTATCTCGTATCTATTTTTAAGTCACTCAAGTAAAAATGATTTTGAAGCGCTTGCCATTCAACAATGGTTAATAACCAATGGCTGGGATAAGTTATTTTTAGACCTTGATCCTGAACGTGGAATTGTAGCCGGTGAACGTTGGGAAAACGCTTTACACGAGGCGGCCAATCGATGTGATGCGGTAATATTTTTAGTCAGTCAGGATTGGATTGACTCTCCTTGGTGTCGAAAAGAGTTTCGTATAGCCCATCGATTAAATAAACGAATCATTGCTGTTTTAATTGAGAAATTAGATGTCACCTCCCTACCTGAAGAGTTGACATCAACGTGGCAATTGACTGATTTATTCAGTGGCCATGATCATAATACCTTTACAGTTTTACATCCAAAAACTGGCGTAGAAGAAACTATAAGCTTTTCAGGCACAGGCCTACAACGATTAAAGTTTGGTTTAGTAAAAGCTGGTTTGGATCCTCAGTTTTTTGAGTGGCCACCTAATAATGATCCAGATCGTTCTCCCTATCGAGGCATGTTACCTCTAGAAGGTAATGACGCCGGAATTTTCTTTGGTCGAGAAGCTCCTACTATAGAGTTGCTTTCTAAAATCAGGGGTTTAAGAGAAGAAAATGCACAGGGGTTAATGGTGATACTGGGCGCTTCAGGCGCTGGAAAATCATCTTTTCTTCGGGCGGGATTGCTACCTAGATTACAAAGAGATGAGCGTCATTTTATAACCTTACCTATAGTAAGACCTGAAAGAGGAGTGCTATGGGGAGATAATGGCTTATTAAAGGCTTTAGTGTCTGCTTTTAAATTACATCAAATACCTTTTCGACAATCAATACTTGATACCGCTATAAAAGCAGAGTCGGATGAATTGGCTAATGCCCTACAAACGTTGTCTGAAAAGAGTATGTTACCTTCGCTTGAAGGTGAAACATCCTCAAAAAGGCCAACGATCATTCTATCAGTTGATCAAGGAGAAGAGCTGTTTCACGCTGAAACTCAGCAGGAGTCTAATAATTTTTTGCAATTACTGGAGAAGTTATTAAGTTCAAAAAAACTATCCATTATAGTGTTATTTACAATCCGTTCCGATTCCTACGAAAACCTCCAGATAGCTAAACCTTTAGAAGGTATTACCCAAAATACATTTAGCCTTGGACCTATGCCCCATGGCTCTTATCAAGGTGTAATAGAGAAGCCTGCTGAACGCTTGAAAGACACCCATAATGAATTAAAAATACAGGCTTCACTTACCCAGACATTATTAGAAGATCTTGAGCGCGGAGGCCGAAAAGATTCATTACCGCTATTGGCATTTACCATGGAATGTTTATATCTACAATATGGAGGTGACGGTGACTTAACTCTAAAAGAATATAATCAATTAGGCGGTATTGAAGGAGCTATCGATGTAGCCGTTGAGAAGGCATTGCAGTTAGCTATTGAAGACGAGAAGTTACCCAATGATCGTAAGGAAATCACCTCGTTACTACGTCGAGGATTCATTCCTTGGTTAGCTGGCATTGATTCTGAAAGTCAGCAACCCCATCGACGAGTGGCTAAATTTCATGAAATTCCAGTTGAAGCACAACCCATTATTAACTATCTAGTGCAGTGTCGATTACTAGCAACCGATGTTGATGTCGATAGTAATGAGGTAACCATCGAGCCTGCGCACGAGGCACTCTTAAGACAATGGGGCCTATTAAAAGGCTGGCTACAAGAAGATTTTGCCTCACTTACCATACTCGAAAGTGTACAAAGAGCTAGCCGGGATTGGGAAGCTAATTTACAAGTGGAGGATTGGTTAAATCACTCAGCTGGCCGTTTGGAAGATGCCGAAAGTATAAAAGGCAATGAAAATTTAGCGCAATTTTTTAATCCATCTGATTGGAAGTATCTCGAGTCATGTCGCGAAAAACAAGACAGACAACGAAATAAAGAGCTTGAAGACGCTAAAAAGCTTGCTGCATCTGAAAAGAAAGCAGTTCAAGAACGTAATTCAGCCTTGAGTACTCAAAATGATTTTTTGATGGATCTTGTCAAACAAGAAAACAACAAAGACAATTATGATGTAGCAATGATGCTAGGTCTCAATGCCGTTCCTGGTTTATATGGAGGGGAAAGACCCGAACCAAGCTCAATGGCTCAACTTTACCATGCTGTATCAAACAACCGAAAATTGCTGGAACTACAGAACTCAAGCAACACCGACTGTATATCCTTTACACCTGATGGCAGCAAAATAATTACCACTACTACTGATCAACAAATTATTGTTTGGTGCTCCCTTACTGCCAAAAAGTTACTCTGTTTTGATATCGATTTTCAACCACACCATATTGTTATTGCACCCGATGGCCAACATGTACTAACGCTTCAAGATTTTATGGCAGAAAGAAAGTATCCTGCTTTATGGTCATTAGAAACTGAGGAAAAAATTCATGAATATGCGGTGAAGTGCATCAACCTCAATACAATATTTAATTCATCAAGTACGAAGATGCTCATCGGAAATCGTCTGGCTTATTATCACAATGATGGAGAGTTAATTAAACACACTGATTTGATTCGACAACCGCAATATAGTGCTGACCTTGAGAAGTATCTTGCATGCCCTAAAGAAAATAAATTTCAATTAAATTTATTCTCTGTTGAGCGCGGATTCCAAAAAAGCTACACATTTTCTGAAAAGGTCGTATATGCCGCTTTTATCCCCCTTGGAAAGCATTTTATCGTTATATCCAATCTAACATCTCCCCCTTCCCAAGGGATTGTCCGTGTTTATTCCTCAGATACTATTGAACCGCTTCAGGAATTCAAAGTCGAGGGTGAGTTTGAAAAGGAGAACATTAGCGGATGTAAACAAATAGTTTTTAATCCTAATGGCTTATCATTTATTGTTTTAAGCCATACAAAATCCACACTATGGATTGAATCTAAAATTGAAACAGATAACGGTATGTTAGCTGATTATAACTATCTTTTTAATGATAGTGGCTCACTACTTGCGATGTATTCAGATGATGGGCAAATAATCATTAGGGATGGTTTAACCTATCGCTTTCTTCTATCTTTTAATCTTGATAAAAAAATAGACCATTTAATTTTCTCACCTTGCAGCGGTTATATAGTCAGCTATAGCTTTAGTGATGGTAATACACAATTATGGGAAATTAATACCATGGAAGGCATACATAGACTGTCCTACCAACAAGATAAAGGCAGAGTGATATTTAGCCCTACAGGTCAACATTTTCTGTCCATATCTGAAGATAAAGATATTTCATTATTCCAGTTACAACGATTAGATAAACAAACAATCACAGATCAAAAAATCAGTAATATAATTAACCCAAATTACTCTCCTATAGAGTCAAACGTTCATATACAGCAGATCAAGAGTTTAAGACAACAGTTTCACAATTTATGGAGCAATTTAATCAATGCTGTTGATGATAAGTTACTCAGTGTTGTTTGCTCGAAAAGATTGAGTATTTGGAGTATTGAAGAAGAAATAGAGCTAGCTCGTAATGAATCTATTCAGGTTGATTCTATTATTGGGTTTAGTCCTGACGGACAAGCCTTAGTGGCTCAACAGAATCACACAATCTTTTTTATCTATAGTGTAACCATGGAAGTCTTATGGAAGTTTCATGGACAGAAATTTGCTAAAACATCCAAAGACAATCAGTTATTAGCGATTGTATCTATGGGTCGAGAAGCAATTATCATTTCAATGAACAGCGGTGAGGCCATTTTTAGTTTAGAACATCAAAAGACAATTTCTGATATTTGCTTCACGGATGAATTTATTATTACTACGTCAGAAAGTGACCACGTAATAGTTTGGGCGATATCTAATGGACAAGAATTATATTCTTTAGATGTGGCTGGTGTTATTACATTATCATTGAGCCCTGATGATGCTTGGCTATTATGTAAAACTAAGGACAAATGTTACTTATATTCCACGAAGCATTGGAAATTAGAATATGAAATCACTGGAAGTTTTGCTCTATCAGCCAATGCATTACCTATTTTTACCAATGATAATCACGTATTACTAATTGAAGATAGATCAGTTTCATTATGCTCAACAACAACAGGAAAAACGGTCAATGAGTATACTAATAAAGATAAATGTTACCATTGTGCTATTGCTCCAACTAATCAAATACTAGCGATAGCTTCAGAAAACAATCATACACATCAAGTGTCGCTATGGCACATTGATACTGGTGAAATACTAACTACCTATCAATACCTTACCAGAGTGGATACTGTATATTTCAGTAACGATTCAAAGTCATTATTGGTGACTCTGCAGAACGGTTCAACTGACTATTTAGAGGTTTATTTTGATAATGTAGTTAACATGGCTTATCAACGGTTACCAATAAATCGAAAAGTATTAACGCCAGAGGAACGTGACACATATTTTCTACCTAAGCTCACTAATGAGCAATGGCTTAAGCTAGGTTATCCCCAATATGTCAATTAATAATATTAAAATGATGGAGATGCATTACTCCGTTGGGACTGCGCCTGATAAAAGCCTTCCCCTAGTTCTAGCTGTACTTGGCGACTTTAGTTGTTCACAAAATCAAATAGTTTCGACAGTTAGAAATGGTGCAATAAAAGTTAATCAAGCAAATTTTAATACGGTACTAAAGAAATTAAATCCCAAGTTACAACTGAACATTGAGTGGATATTTGATGATGGCATTTCAGATGAAACACCGTTAAGTTTATCGTTCAATACCTTCGTTGATTTTGAACCTCTAAATCTTTTAGATTCATTCCCTTTATTAAAAAATAAGCTTTCATTGAGAGAGAAACTCATAGAGGTGATAACAAATAATATTTCAATTAATAACTCAAGTTTAGAAAACACTGAATTTGATAACAAAGTGATTTCAGAAGTTTTACAAGCATTCACTGTAAAGCCTCAAATTTACAACTCCGATATTAAGCTTTCGTTGCCTTTAGAAAATGTGCCATTAACAACGTGGCTGAATAACACATTAAAACAAATTGATAGACTAATTTCACGCCAACTAAATAAATTACTTCATCATCAAAAGTTTATAAATTTAGAAGGTAGTTGGCGAGGACTTAATCACCTTGTTTCAGCCGCGGGAAATAATAATAACTGCATAATAAAGCTCTTGGATGTTACCAAAGAAGATATCTTAAACGATATAAAAAATGCGAAAAATATTCATGACAGTAAGATATTTAGTCATTTAGATAACAAATCACTACTGACAAATAATATAGAACCTTTAAGTGCTATTATCGGTGATTTTAAATTCAGCCATAGTGACAACGACGTAGAACTATTAACTAAAATAGCACAATTTTCATCATCACTTTGTTGCCCTTTCATATCATCAGTATCTGCATCTATTTTTGGTGTTAATGATTTTGATGAACTTAATCACACGCTCGATCTCAATAAAATATTTAGTGCCTCAGATTATCGTAACTTTAAGACATTAACTGCCCAAGAACACTCTCGCTTTATTAGTTTATTGTTACCTCAGGTTCAATCAAGAGCAAGATACTCAAATACAGCAACAAATGACAACAGCTACCTATATCAGGAGGTTACATTCTTAAAAGCACATGCATTCAATGAGTTTGTTTTACCAAGGCCACTGATGAATTCTGCATATGTTATGGCTGCCGTTATTTGTAATTCATTTATATCGACTTCGAGCCCACATTTTATACAAGGGTTAGAGAATGGTGGTAAAACTACTCATCTTAATACTGCTACAGGGCAATTAGAATGTGGTGATTTATATGCTGAATCTATTGCGAACCTTACTATCAATGACCGACGTGAAAATGAACTTTCTAAACTGGGCTTTTTACCCTTAGTTGATTGTAAAAATGGCGAACACGGGGGCTTTGTAAGTTCAACAACAATTTATCAACCTGAACAATCAGATGATGAAGAGCTAAACAATGATTTATCAATTATATCTAAATTATCCTTCGTACTATTAACCTCTCGTATTGCTAGTTATTTGAAAGTTATGAGTTATGAAATGCTTCAGCAACAAATTGATTTTATTACAATAGAGCAGAATTTAAATAATTGGTTAGCCAAATATTCAAGTGTTAATCAAACTCAACATGAAGAATCACGTGAGCGTTTTCCTTTACAATACGGACAGGTAAAAATCAAACAGACACTTGAATTAGACCCTAGGTGCCAACTGGAATTTACTTTTACACCTTGGTTACTAATTTCTAAATTAGTCAAGCCTGCCTTTCTTGTTATTGATTTAAACTGATTGACCAAGACAGAAAGAAACCAATAAATATGAATAGACCTATAAATATTATGACCATTTATCCCATTGAATTAAGTAATCACTTTAACGAATATTTGGAGCATCCTACTACGGATATAGATGATATTATTTGCAAAAGTGAAATTGAATCAACTTGGCTGAAGGCTGTTCTTTTACTTGAACAAAAAAACACTCAAACTGCTATAACCTTATTTTCATCTATATCAACAGGAGATTGTCTGTTTGCACTTTCCAGTCAAATAGAGTTAATTTTTCTACAGCCTGTCGCATATGTTAATAATAATGACTTAATAAAAAACTTAATTAAACGCACCAAAGTTTTACCTCAAGATAGATTATTAGCTCGTTTATATCATGCACTAAGTATATTAATGATGTGGCGGAGAAACTCTCCTCAGACAATAAATTACTTACTAAAAAGTAGAGACATTTATTTAACCCTGAATGAAAAAACAGGGCTTGCACGAATTTTTGATACTTTAGGAAATAACTATACAAAAATAGCCGATCATCAACAGGCTATTATGTATTATACGCAGTCTTTAGCGCTGAAAACGTCCATAAAAGATAGCGCTGGATTAGCAATTACATTTGGCAACTTGGCTCGCCTTTCCCTTCAAATGGGGAGATATCAACAAGCAACAACATTTCTTCAGTTAGACATTGATTTAGTTGATGATGATCAACCAGAGATTTTAGCTCGCCTACTGACTTTACAAGCAAGAGTTCATATTGCAGAAGAAAACTACATTGAAGCTGATAAGACTTTAAAAAAAGCACTTGAAATATTAAATAATTGTACGTTAAGCAAGCACTCTGACAGTATTTTCTTTTGTTTAAAAGAAAAGGCGATAATAGCCTTATTAACTAAAAATTATAATGAAAGTAGAGGCTTTATCTCGCAATGTTTGCCTTTATTACCGATAGAAAGTGATTATCATCAAATTTTCATGTTAGTGATAACTTTTCAGCTAGATTGCCATGAAGGTAAAATACAATGGCAAGAATACAACATTTTATTAAATAAAATACAAAACTTAGAGTTAACAGAATTAGAGATTGAGTTTAGGTTATTTATTATTACTTTTGCGCTTGAACAAAATCATCATAATATTTCTGAGCAAATGCTTATCACTAGAAAGTTAGCAAGAAGTTATGGGTTAAAGAAGTTTTTACCTAAACTTAATAGTTTAATTCTCACTTTAGATATCAAAGAACATATTGAAGAAGAAGTGACTCGTGAAATTTCTGAGACATTCACCAATAATGAGGATGGCTACTTTATCAGACAGCGAATTGGTGGTGGTGGTTTTGGAGATGTTTTCCTCGCTCATGACATGATACACGATAGAGATATTGCACTAAAACGTTTTCAAAGTGACAACCTGATAGATCACGAAAAACAAAAACAAATATGGATAGATGCACGTATTGAGTTTGAAGCCGTTGCCCAAATTAATCACCCTTCAATAGCTAAAATTTTTGCCCTAGGGCATGACAATAAAGGCAGCCCATACCTTGTGCAAGAATTTGTTCCCGGAGGAGATATTCGAGATTTAATGAAAAAAGATTCTACATTAATCTCTGTACTAAGGTATTTAACCCCTCTTGCTTATGCTTTATCTGCAGTTCATGAAAAAGGCATTATCCACAGGGATCTTAAACCTGAGAATTTAATGATCAACAGCCAAGGTATTATTGTAATTATTGACTTTGGAATTGCCCTATTAAAGAAACAACATAGTCCAGCTAATAAAAGTAAAATAAGAGGCACCGAAAACTATATTGCACCAGAGCAAAAAATATCAACAAACATTGACCATCGTGCCGATATATTCTCATTAGGTTGTATTTTATATGAATGGCTTTCACAAAAACCCACATCAATAATACAAAGTAGCGATAGTATCAGTTCTCATTTTTTCAATTTATTTAAAGATAAAGATATCGTAGAACTAGATAAAAATATTTGTGGTAAAGCCTACCCTTTAGTAAAAAGTATGTTGGCTAAAGAACCTAAAAACAGACCTAAAAACGCATTATTTATTGCAAAAGAAATGGAATCGTTAATCAAAGAGCTTTCCGATTAAT
>JAWUXK010000057.1:0-12324 GCA_034111385.1 Colwellia sp.
AGACTTATTATTTGTATTCTTAAATAATCAATGGCCCAGCTTGAAAGTCGGCTAGGTAAACATTGATTATTATTGTATTAGAAGTTGCAGTGAATAGGTTTTTATTATTGTAGGTGGTATTTTTGTTTATGCGCTTGCTGCTATTTCTTGCTTAGCGATTGCGGTTATCAGATTACTTACTCTTAGTAGTAAGCCTCTAATTGATTTGTTTTCAGAATGTAGTACCTCAACTAGCTTAGTGCAGCTATCAACTAATGAATCACTGTAAGCGAATCCTATCAGGGCAACTATTTTAACCATATCTACCTCATCAAGCATTTTACTACTTTCATCTTGCTGTTCGTAGACAATATTAACCAGCTCAATAGTACTGACGAGCTTTTCCATTCTTGGGTTCAGCCTAATTAACGAAGCTGATCGTCTACTGGCGGCTCGGTCAACAAGTTCCTTACTGGCAATTAACCGAGGTCGAGTTTTTTTACGGGTTACAGATGACTTTCTTTTAACTACCTTGCGCTCTATTGATTCATTGTAGCTGAACTCTCCATCAACAAACTGACCAATGTTTGTTACGCTTAACCTTTCAGACATTATTGCTGCAGATTTAGCCGTTTTACGGGTGAAATCTCGATAATCTTCAGCAAAACCATGGGTTGAAATACATTGTGCTAAATCCAGTATTAATGCACTGGTTTTGCCTTTTGATGCACGTAAACACCTACCGATAATTTGTAAATACAATCTTAATATTTTGGTAGGGCGAGCTAAAACCACGCAATCAGTCTGTGGATCATCAAAGCCAATGGTGAGCATAGACATATTGATTATTAGCTTAACTTCATTTGATTTATATCTACGTATACTCTCATCATTGTCACTATTCGCACGTTGAGAATGCACTAGCTCGTGGGAAATGTTTAACAAATTAAAAGCATCAGACAATGCCTCTACATGCTTGATAGAGTTAGCAAACAGCATTACCTTACGACCATGAGACAGTGCGTCATCAACTGTTTGCTGAGCAACTAAAGAGCAATGCTCTAGTAATATGCAGTCTAACCCTGAAACACTAAAGTCGCCTCTATACATTTTAACTGCGCTATAGTCTATTTCTTGAGAAAGGCTTGGTACTTTGTAAACAGGCTTGGCTAATTCACCTAATTCAATTAGCTGTTTAGTTGTTGTTTCTTCAATTAGGTTCATTGACTTGTCAATATAAACACCTAATCGATCAATGGGGGTGGCAGTTAGCCCTATAATTAAATCAGGCGATAGTTCTTCACGCATAGCAATATAAACACCACCCATACATCCTACATGGTATTCATCTCGTAAAAGTACATCGCATTCTATGTTGAGGTGTTTTCTTCTGCCATATGACTGCTCCATCACTAGAGTAACATCACCACCAGCAACATACTTGTAACCTGATTTAACTACACTAACAGACAAACCATTAGCGGTGAGGGTGTGTAATAATTGAGGAACCAACGCAGCATTTCGTAGGCTGATAACTATTTTTTTGTCACTCATTGCTTGGCAAAGTTTAAGTATACAGATACTTTTACCGCCCCCCGTGGGGAGTGCGATAATGGAGTTTGCCCCGGCGTTAATCGCCTTACTTACACTGTTTATTTGATAATCTTTTTCTATTATTTGCATGCCATACTACTCGGGCTTGTCTCTTGTTTGGTTTTAAGATTGCTCACAACGTAAGTCCTCTGTAATAAGGACTATTTATTTTAGGTAAGTAAGTCTTATAGAAAAGAGGGGCATTATTATATACCCAAACCATGTCAAGATGCATGCTACAACGTATTTAAAAAGTTTTTTAATGCATATTAAGTGCTATAACGTAAATACACACACTGGTAGAAGGAATAAAATATCAGTAGAGTAAGGAAAGGAATCACTTTGACCATTAGCGCTAACAACTCACGAGGAATGTGAAATGATTGATTTACCTAGCCTAAAGCTTGAAACTCGTTACGGTATGCCTGCCGCAGATCATATTCTATTTAACCGACATTATGTTGTTGGGTATTCCTATTATTTTAGGCAAGCTAAATGGGCATTGGAAATTATAGATCCGAACAAAGAAGATGTTACTACGGTAGAACGAATGAATAATTTCAGATCTGATTATCGTATCCCAAAAATGTTTAGGGCTGATAAACAAGATTACCGTGGCTCAGGTTATGACCGAGGCCATTTAGTTGCCAGCGCTGATTTACGCGATAGCGAAATTAAAAATAGTGAAACATTTTTGCTGTCAAATATGTCTCCACAAGAGCCTCAATTTAACCGTGGCATTTGGAAAACCTTAGAAAGAGAAGTGAGGAGACTTAATGCTCAAGAACAGGTGTTAGAAACTTATGTTATTAGTGGTCCAATTTTTAATTTTGACCAAATTGTATCGACTATTGGTGCTAAGGATAGTAATAATGTAACCCTGCCAGTACCCCACGAGTACTTTAAATCTATCCTTGCTGAAACATCAACGGGGCGACTTAAAATGTGGTCGTTTATTTTCCCCAATAAGTCTACTGATGACACTATTGAAGACTTTCAAGTAAAAACAACTTTAATAGAAAAGAAAGCAGGTATTTTACTTTGGGAGCGTTTAGTAGGGCCGGAAATTGACAAAGAGAAAAATAAAATAAATACAATTTGGTAACCGTCACTAAAATATAGCGTAGTGATTAATACGTTAGTCTTTAATAATTGAGTTGATTGATAGGCTATGTGAGGGGATTTGGGGATTTGTCCCACATAGCCTCCCATCAAGTTAAACGGGTATTAAGTTAGCTCCTTCACAATATGGCTTATTTGTTTGATATCGCCGAGTCGTAATGCCGTTAAGCTGTTAACTAATTGTGTTTTTATTTCGGTATTATTGTTAAGTGTTTGACCGAAAATTGATTCAATCCCTAAAAAGGCTTCAACCACTTCAACTACATCATTGCTGAGTAATTGAGGCATGTTGGCAAAACGACTAGCCATAGGGTCAACAATTTCATCTTCTGCTTTTAATGCGCGACAAATAAATTCAAACCAACAAGCTAATGATAAAGAAAGCAATTTAGTAGAGCGACCTAGCGCTAAATTATCTTCAATAATAGGTAACACTCTCATTTGAAGTTTTTGTGAACCATCGAATGCTATTTGCGCTAATAAATGACGAATAGAAGGGTTTAAGAAACGTTGAATTATTTCATCACCGTAAGTTTTTACATCTAACTCTTTTGGTGGAACAAATGAGCCAATAATCTCATGAGATGCCAGCGTAGAAATAAATTGATAAAACCCTTTGTCGCTAGTGACATCAAAAACTGTTTCAAAACCAGCAAGTGAGCCCGCGTAAGCTAATGTTGAATGCAAGCAGTTCAATAACCGTAATTTTGCTTTTTCAAAACCTTCCACATCATCGGTAAATATAACGCCGACATTTTCCCAATCAGGACGTTCACCTTGCCAGTTATTTTCGATAACCCATTGAGTAAACTCTTCTCTTTGGATAGGCCAGTTATCTTGTAAATCAATGGCTTTTGATACTGAGTCAACAGTATAACTTTCAGTTTTAGGGGTAATGCTATCAACCATTGAATTGGGAAAGGCTACATTTTTATCTATCCATGTTTGAAGGGGAATATCAAACTGCCCTGAAAAATCTAAAACAGCACGGCGCAGCTTGTCGCCATTTCCAGAAACGTTGTCACAACTAAGGACATTAAAGGCTTTTAACCCCTTAATTTTTCTTTGTTTAAGTGACTCTACGATAAAGCCAATAGCACTAGTAGGAGATGTTGGGTTTGCTAGGTCATGCTGAATATCTTGATGAGTTAAATCTAAAGAGCCGTTGGCAGCTAAGCAATAACCTTTTTCAGTAATGGTCAAAGTTACAAGCTTAGTTGTTTCTGAAGTCATACGGGCAATAACGTCATTACTTTGCTCACTAGCAACCAAAACCTCCTTTATTGCCCCAATAACTTGGTAGCTAACATTTTTATCTAAAATGGCGAGCGTATATAAGTTATCTTGTTCTGCTAAAATATCTCGTGCGGTTGCACTGCGTAACGAAACACCACAAATACCCCAATTACCACCAGATAAATTCATCGCATTCTCGGTGAAAACAGCTTGATGAGCTCGATGAAAAGCGCCCGGACCAAGATGAACAATGCCTATATTTGTGTTTTCTCTATCATAGAGTGGGGTGGTGATTTTTGGATTATTGGCTAGTTGCGACAAATTTAGTTGTGTTAGCTGCTTTTGAGGTAAGTTCATACTGCTCTCTTGTCTGATTTACTTTGATCGTTTTATGGGAGTAATTCCATTCTCATAAACATTGATATTAATAATAAACGAAAATCAATCGGCCTTACCAGTTTTATTTGCTTTTATTTGGGGGATACAAATAAAAGCAAGGTGCTAATGTTATCTTCTCTTTGTTTTATAGGCTTTGTAATATTTTTCGGATAAAATTATCTGGACTTACCAATGATTTTTTGTCATAAGCGCTGCTCAATAATACAGTAGATATATTTTGCTTTATTGTTTACCCCTCGATAAAATGGATATTTAGCCTTATATATTGGTCATTTAGGTGAGTTAGCTTCTAGTGGATGTAATTTTATGAAATCAGCAACGGAAAAATTGCCACGCCTTTATTTACAAGTGGCTGAAAAATTAGTCGACCTAATCAAATCTGAAAACTATACCGTGGGTATGCGTTTACCCGCTGAGCGTGACTTAGCTGCGATGTTTTCTGTTAGCAGACCAACAATTCGTGAAGCAGTGATTGCACTTGAATTAGAAGGCTTTGTTGAAGTACGGATGGGGTCGGGTGTTTATATCATTGAAAATAGTAAAGAGAAGAACCGTTTCTCTGATAAGGATGTTGGACCCTTTGAGTTAACAGAAGCAAGAGCATTGTTTGAAGGCGAAGCTGCTGCTCTGGCTGCCATCATGATATCTGATGACGAGTTAGCCGAACTTGCTCAAACCTTGGATGAGATGGCTTGTGAAAACAACAACGATACCGATACGCACGAAGCGGCGGATAAAAAATTTCATATGATAATTGCAAGAGCTACTAATAACAGTGCTATTAGTTCAGTTATTGAAGAGCTTTGGGATGAGCGAGAAAGGTCAACATTAACCAGACGTATGTATCAAACTGTGCGAGACAGTGGGGTTAAACCTTCTGTTGAAGAGCATCGAGATATTTATGAAGCGCTTAAGACACATGATGCTCATGCTGCTCGTGCATTAATGCGCGAACATTTGATGCGTGTTATCGATGGTATATTACAAGCGACTGAAGTTGAAGCTGTTGAGGCAGCGCGTAAAAAAGTGACTAAGAGCAGAGAAAGGTTTAGTACAACACGAATGCTTACCTAAGCGTTTTTATTCACTACATATCTTTAGCGCTTTGAACAACACCTACTTATTTATCTAATACCACGTAAAACTATTCACATTGGTGGTATCACTATTACCACGTAATATTTACAAGTACCGCTTAAATCATTTTGGCAATGAAAATAAGCGGTATTTCTTTAATAAAACGTTAATCATAAAAAAGTCATTAACCAGTAAGAACCAGTTAATGACTTATAAAAGTTTTAAAATAAACGTCTATCAGGCTAGTGCCATCTAATCAGTTTAAGTTAATAAACCTAGCGCATACACCCAGCAAGATATTTTTCTGCTTAAGTGTAGCGCTATTTGCTTTTACTACTTAGAACTTGTAGCTAACACCCGCAATTACACGGCGGTCAGTGATACCTTTATAACACAATATTGAACCTTCAGAGATACAAGAAATATCTTGATCAGACTCAGTCAGGTTTACAGCATCTACGCTTAATACAAGGTTTTCATTCACATTATAGCTAACGCTGGCATTTAACTGTCCTCTAGCTTCTACAACAGCTCTAGTACCCATTGGATCAAATTCGTTACTAGTGCCTGGTAAATTATCAGTTTGATACGCGCTACGATATGTGTAACGAGCTCGAGCAGTTAAACCATACTTCTCGTAGAATACCGTGAAGTTGTATGCATCTTCAGAAAGATTCAACAAACTAGCGGCTTCACGACTAACAGGATTAGTCACACGGTCAAAACCTTGTGCTTCATAGATTGCTTGAGCACGAGTTTCACCGATATCAATGAACCCTGTGTTCACATCAGCGTCTTGAATAGTATAGTTAGCGATTACACCAAAACCAGATGCCCAACCAAGATCTTCTTCAAATTCAGCAAGGCTATATTGGAACGAAAATTCAAAACCTGATTGCTTAGTTTCGCCTGAAGCATTAAATCTGGTTGCGTTACCAACACAAACACCACGACCGTTGTCTGAACCACGATCGGCCAAGTCTGTATTACGGAATATACCAGCATCGGTATCTTCACTGAATACACCACCAAGAAGACAAGGAGCACCGTCATCAGAACCACCTACGTCAGGACCGTCACGGTTAAAAATATCTTGTTGCTCACGCAAACCGTCACCAACTACACCTGGTTGCTCAATTGTTTGACCAAATAGGTTAGAACGAGTTTTTTCGAAATAGCCAACGCTAACAAGACTTGCTGGAGCGAAATACCATTCAAGAGAAATATCAAATGATTCTATTTCTTCTGGTTCTAAATCCGCATTACCCACTCTAGAAACATCGTTTACACCACCTCGGTTTGGCATAGTACGTGCCGCCGTCATGTGTTCGAAATCAGGGCGGTTAATATCTTCAGAGTAACTCGCACGTAAAAGAACATCTTCGTGTAGGTCTGCTACTATACTTATGCGTGGCAATACAAAGCTATTAGAACTGCTTCCGTTTACTTGCACTAAGTTTGTAGTACTTGCATCAACGTAGTCATTCTCAAAGCTGACCGAATCAAAATCTGTTTTAACATAACGTAAACCTGCATTACCGCGGAATATGCCGTATTCAAAATTCACTTGCGCATAAAGCGCATTCGATACTTCTTCAATATCAAAGTAAGCTGATTGTGACGATGCTAATGCAGTGCTAATAGGGCTTTGTGAAACACCAGATGCAGTAATACCTGCGTTTACTGCAGCGACAAACGCTTCGGCATCAACGGCAGCTTCTGGATCAAACTGTAATACACCATTAACAAATAAGTCTTTGCCAGTACCCGCGCCAAAGTTATCAGGAATTTCAGTTAGAAGATCAGCAACAAAACTACCATTTAAACTATTATCAAAGTTACTTGTACCACCGGCACTCGCGCTTATATTATCTCTAAGGCTGGTACGCTTATTGTAGCGATAACCAAAATCTATAGAAGTAATTGCTTCAATATCATCTACATAGTAAGTAAAGTCAGTACGGAACGTGTCTTCTTTATTTTCTCTTTCGTTTGCGCTAAAAGTACCACCACTATCCATCACATAGTTTGCAGGATCTAGCAATTGCTCAGGTGTTGGTGCATATGGGTCATCAAAGTTAATACCAAAGGCAATACCATCACTTAAGTCAAAGCTAACTGGCGTGCCATTTTCATCACGTGTGCCAAATCTATCTGAGTTAGGATTAATAAAGTTAAGTGTGAGTGAAAGATTAGGATTAACCGTTTTAGATTCTGTTGTAGATACCTCTACTGAGCCAGAAAGGTCGTCATTTACAGTAAATTCAGAACCTAGTCTAAAGATATGAGTGTCTGTTTCTCTCGCGCCAGAATCCATAGAAACACGCATGAATGGAGCACCACGACCTCCAGTCCCATCATCTTGTTGTGGACTGAAAGTACCGCCAGTAACTGCGAGAATTGAACCAAGATCTTGAGCACCACCTTCTCCGGCTAGTGAGCCAAGATCATAGGTTTCAAAGTCAGTAAAATTAGCCCAAAGATAGTCATCACCATCAGATTGGCCATTTAATTGGCTAATATTTGAAAATTGTACTCTAGAACTTTCTTGTCTACGCGTTTGTTCATTAAGCACTACATCAAAATAAAACTTAACGTCGTCATTCGGTGCATACTCAAAGCTACCAGCAAGGTTTGTTGTTTCATATTCTTGGTTGACTTGAACCTGATTCAAAAATTGAACACCAAGGAAGTGACTCGCACCAGCCGGGCAGGTAGTTCCTATAAGGGGATCTGAATTTGAACAAGTAGTAAGGTTATCGCGATCAAGACGAGGACGGAAAGCGCTGTTATCTGATTCAGTATAACTACCACTGATTACTAGACCAAACTCACCAGCATCGGTTAACCAAGTGTCACCATAAGTACCAGAAAGTCTTGGCGTCGCGCTATCAGTAGATAAGCTACTTTTTTCTGCTTGAACACGAATTGAAGCCAAAGGTTCACTTAGTGAAAGAGGACGAATAGTTTTTAGGTTAATAGTACCACCTACCGAACCTTCCGTCGTTTTAGCTTCAGGCGATTTGATTATTTCAAGGCCTGAGATGATAGAGGCATCAATATCTTCAAAGCTCATACCTGTACGGTCATTGCCAGCACCAACAGTAGAAACACCATTAATTTGGATTCGGTTAGAGTCAGTACCACGAATTTGAACACCAGTACCAACACCTGCTTCCCTAGTAATTTGAATACCAGTAACGTTTTCAAGAACTTCTGCCAAGTTTTGATCCGGTAATTTACCGATATCAACTGCTTCAACGACTTCAACTAAGTTATTCGCTTCGCGTTTTGTTGCAAGTGCAGCGGTAAGAGAGCTACGTATACCAGTAACCTGTATTACTTCTACATCTTCTTCTACTGCCGCTTCTTCTGCATATGCAAACGATGCATAATTTATCGAAGTAGCTGACAATATTGCCAAGCTTATTTTAGATAATTTTCTCATAGTTATTCCCCTGTGTAGTTCTTCTGAGCGTTTGTGAACACTTCAAAAGTTACATCTTTAATTAATGAATGTTATTCCTATAAAAATTTTTAATCCCTTATTAACATAAAGAACTAACACTGATAATTACAATAAAAGTACAAAAGGTCAACCCTTTGGTTATACAAAAAACATATGTAGACACGTTATGTAACTTACCAATATGGTCCGTTATACTTACCATTATAAATATTGTGGTTATTTATGTGTTTTATCTTGTTGATATTTATCGGTTATGTCTATCTGGTGAATGTATTTATTTAAATTTTACTTATTTGGATTTAATATAGTTAATAGTATTTAATAGACTGTAATGTTCTTAAAAGTATAAGTATCGAGGTTTGTGATTAATAAATGTTAAAAATAGGTTAACCGTATTGCATTCATTTGCAGTATGTAGTTGCAGTGTATCTTGTACTAAAGGGTTTGTTATAGGGTAATGTAAATTGGTGACTTAATTTAATTGTTTGTGTATTGATGATTGGTAATGTAGGGTTCTTGCTTTTGGTTGACAATCATTCGTGACGACAGTTACTATGATATATGCTTACAAAGTTGTAGCTTTTTAAGTATATATTTTGTGGTTACTGCCTAATTAGGCGTTAACCCTGAACCTCTTGTTAATACTAACTTCCGGTAATAATTATAATGAATAACATTAAGACGTTTTTTAAGTCACTTCTACCTGGAATATTTCTTTTTGGTTTTACTGTCGGTACTGGTAGCGTTACCGCTATGGCAAAAGCGGGTGCCGATTATGGCATGTCACTACTTTGGACCATCTTTATCTCCTGCGCTATCACCTATTTTTTAATTCAATTATTTGGTAAATTTACCTTGGTCACTGGCCTAACAGCACTGCAATCTTTTCGAAGACATATTCACCCCGCGGTCGCTGTATTTTTTATCGTTGCGCTTACCACCCAAATTTGTGGAAGTGTTATTGGGGTCATGGGAATATTAGCGGATGTGTGTTTTGAATGGTCCAAAAACTTTATTGACGGCGGTATATCACCACTTTATTTTGCTATCTTTTTTATTACTTTTGTTTATATCATTTTTTTGATTGGTAAAACTGAAGTTTTTGAAAAGGTATTGGCTATCTTTGTCGCCATTATGGCGCTTTGTTTTTTGATTAACTTTTTTATACTAATGCCGCCAGCTATGGAAATTTTAAAAGGCATGGTTCCAAATGTTCCGGATACAGGGGCTGATAAGAGTTCATTTTTGGTGATAGCTTCCATGGTAGGTACTACGGTGTTTTCTGGCTTGTTCATCTTACGAACCATATTAGTAAAAGAGGCCGGTTGGACCTTGGCTGATCTAAAAACTCAAAATAGAGATGCGCTGTTCTCTGCATTTTTAATGTTTATTGTGAGCACTTCAATAATGGCTGCTGCTGCAGGGTCTTTATATATTCAAGGCATCACATTGGTAAACGTTACACAAATGATTTATTTGTTAGAGCCTTTAGCAGGCTCTGCTGCAGTGGCCATATTTACCATCGGTCTGATAGCGGCCGGTGTATCTTCTCAGTTTCCTAATGTGGCATTATTGCCTTGGTTACTGGACGATTTTCACGAGCGAAAGCCTAATCTAAAAAGGCCAAGTTATCGCATTATGGCTTTGGTTATATCTTGTTTAGGGTTAATTGTACCCATTTTCAACGCCAAACCTATTGTCGTAATGGTTGGCTCTCAGGCCTTTGGAGCTTTAGTTTTACCTGCTACTGTGGCTTGTATTTTCTATATAGGTAATAAAATTGATTTAATGGGAGAGCATAAATTTTCAAAGGTGACTAATGTGATTCTATCGTTGATATTCGTATTTGCCTTGGTTATGAGTTATATGAGCCTCAATGGCATTCTCTCTACGTTACAGGCATTTTGAAATAATTAGAATAGTTATGTTAGCTATAGCTATCAGTGCTTTAACGAGTTAATAAATAATGGAATTAATGATGAATTACCTAAATAAACTTGTTCGCTTTACTTCAAACCGTGTATGGCGTACATACACAGGCGGTAAAGTTTTAGATGAACTAGAACAAAAAGCAACACCGCAAGACACGCATTTCCCTGAAGATTGGATTGGCTCGACAACACAGGCTGTTAATCCAAATAGAGACCATATCGTTGAAGGGGTTTCTCATGCAATTGTTGGTGATGACACCATTCGTTTTGATGAATTAATTGCGTTAGATCCAAATTACTTTTTAGGGGAGGAACATACTAAGGCATTTGAATTAAATCCTATGCTACTGGTGAAGTTTTTAGACTCGTCAGTCCGCTTACACTTTCAGGCACACCCTACAGCTGAGTTTGCGCGTGAACATCTAAATAGTAATCACGGTAAAGCAGAAGCTTATTATATTTTAGATGTTCGTGAAGACATAACAGATCCCTATGTGTACGTAGGTTTTCAATACCCACCATCACGCAGTGCATTTAAGCAAATGATAGAAGATCAAAACATTAGCAAAATGGAAGCCTGTTTTGAAAAAGTATCCGTTAAAGCAGGAGATTGCCTTTTTATACCCGGTGGTTTCCCTCATGCAATTGGTGAAGGGATTTTGATGGTTGAAATCATGGAGCCTTCAGATTGGGCTGTTCGTTTTGAATTTTCGAAAGCGGGATACACCATGCCAGAAGAAGCACGCTTTATGAAACGAGATCTTGATTTTTGTATGGATGTGTTCGACTTTACACAACTATCTGTACCAGAAGCGATTGATAAATTCTTTCAACAAACAAGGGTAGAGCATCATTACTCTGATAATTCATATCAAGAAACGTTGATCGATGAAAATATTACCGACAAGTTCAGGGTGAAAAAATCAACTATTGTTGGCACCGTTGAAAAAGCAGAAAAAGATTTTTATATCGGTATTGTTGTTGCTGGCGAATGTAGTATTAATATTGGTGATGAAACACTTGAACTTAAAAAGTTTGATCGATTTTTCTGCCCAGCAGGCGTTGACGTAGCCACTGTAAGTACAAAAGTAGGCGTTGAAATTCTTGAGTGTTACCCTCCTGAAGTTAAATGAATATTGGTTTGGCCTATTATTTTGGTTTGAATAAGTATGAAGATAAATAAACAAGTTGCCTTTCTTTTTAAGCTCTTGTTTTAACTCTGTTTGTTTGTTGCTCTTGGTTTGCTTGTTTATTTTTATTTGGACTTACCAATATTTTATCTGTTATATTGGGCTTGATTGCCACTTTCAGTGGTTTAAATTGGTTTGGCTTGTACTTTGTTTTGGTAAGGCTAAAGCGTATTGGTTAATTGTCAGGGAAGTTTTTGTCCATGAATGAACTTAAGTACAGTCATAAATAAGCGGAGATTATAAATGCGTGAAGCTTGGAGATGGTTTGGTCCCAATGACCCCGTATCGATTAGCGATATTAGACAAACCGGCGCAACGGATATAGTGA
>JAWUXK010000058.1:0-25383 GCA_034111385.1 Colwellia sp.
AACACTTCTTGATGAAGTTTTGTATCCACATTTACAGCATAATTTTCAATGAGAGCTTGGCCAGCAGTAAAGTCACCTTCCGATTTAATACGCTGTAATTCACGCAATAATTCGCCAAATAAATTACGTAATTTTTGATAATCGTTAATAATAAAGAACGTTTTGCCATCACGAAGTTGTTTTTCAATGACATTATCTTTAACGCCCTTCTCAAAGACCCAGCTCGCGACTAACTGACGGTTTCGCATGTGAGCTTGTTCAATGTTTTCACCTATTTTTAAACGGCGTAGTTGCTGCATCATTCCGTTACGAATATAACTATCATAACTTGCTTTACCTACTTCAAGGCTTGGCATAATGCCCATATCAACTAGCTTTTCATCCATTATATAATATAAGGCAACTAAATCTGCACGTCCTTCTTCTAATGCTGAAGAGTATTGTTTTAAGGTTTCTTTTGGTGTGCCCACACCTTCGTTTATTTTCCCTGAGGCATGACCGATAACTTCGTGTAAGTCAGTGTGTAAATGAGAAGCGATTGGACCAAATGCGTTGCCGCGTGTTATTTCAGCTTCATCCCAAGCAAACTCAGATAAAGAGCTGCCTCTTACTTGATCATAAGCGCCAACAATATTAGTTAAACTTACCGATTTTGAACCATGCTCGGCGCGGATCCAATTAGCATTAGGGAGGTTAATACCGACAGGTGTTGATGGTGAAGCATCGCCTGATTCTACAACAACAATGATGGCTTTACCTGTAATGCCTTTGACTTCTTTTTTCTTATGAGACTCAATAAGCGGTGAGTTATCTTCAAACCATTGTGCTTGATCTGCAATGGCCGAAATCACTTTTGTTGCCTGATGATCTTTAACGGAAACAACTGATTCAAATGACCCTCGATAAGCAAGGGGATCGTCATAAACCTCAATAAAACCGTTTATTACATCAACATCTGAGTTGGTATCATTTACCCAAGCAATATTGTAGGCATCAAAGTCAGCTAAATCACCACTGTGGTAATATTTTACTAGTAGCTCAAGTGCTTTTTTCTGTTGCTCATTCTCTGCAACGCTTGCTGCTTTAGTTAACCAATGGGCTACTTTAGTAATCGCTTTGCCGTACATGCCATCAGCTTTATAGGTTTGCTCAACAATTTTTCCATCAATCTTAGTTAATTTTGAATTTAAGCCCCAAGAGACCGGACGTTTTTTATCCTTATTAATTTTTGCTTGGTAATAGGCTTCTACCTCAGCTTTTGTTACCCCTTCATAGTAGTTAACCGATGAAGCGACTACGTTGTCGATATTAGCAGATTGATCTACCATTTTAGGCGCAATGTTTTTATCAAAAATCATCGGCGTTATTTTAGTTATTAACTGTTGAACAGTTTGCCCATTGGTCAGAGGTAATTTACCCATTTGTGCGACTGAATTTATATAATTAGTAAAACTTTCTTGGCTAAATTCAGGTTGTATTTTTGCCGACATGTAATGATGATGAATACCGTTTGAAAACCACACACGTTTTGTGTATTCAACAAGCTTGTTAAATTCTTCGGTGGTTCTATCACCTTGATAGTCAGCTTGTATCGCTTCTAAGGTATGACGAATAGTGAGATTATACTTATAATTTTGATCCCAAGTCATATCACGACCCGATAGGGCCGCTTCATATAAGTAGTAAAGTAATTCTTTGGTTTCCAATGGTAGTTCATTAAAACCCGGCACTTGATAACGTAAAACTCGTATATCAGCGAAACGCTCGGCTACCCAATTAAAGTCACTTAGCTTATTTTCATCTTTCGTATGCTGAGTTGTTGTTGCTACCGTCTTTTGTTTAATTGTCGCGGTATTTTGGGGGTGTTCAGAACAAGCAGAAAGCGCTAAGGCAATACCTATTGCTAAAGTAAGCTTGCTGGGTTGTTTATTGAATTTCATTTTAGCTTCCAATCTTTTCAAAAAATCGATTTTGTTAATAATAATCTTAATTAATAAATGTGGACTATACAGTCGATCATAAGTTCATGAGGTAAATACTATTAATAACTCCCGTCTGAGTGAAACTCTTCAACAACATAGCGATCTTGATTGATTGCGAGTTCAGACTCAGGGGCTAAGGTCCCTAATGGGTATAAAGCAGGTCCTGTTGGCTCAGCCAATAGGTAATTTACATTGTTGTATTTTATGCTTACTTCATTGCCTTTTGCTGGGATAGCAATACCAATAAAAGCATGCTGATCAATATATATCATCGCCATAGCAATTCTTGGCATTAGTGCACGTAAAATAGTGGCAGTTAATGTCATTTTGCTATCGCAATCCCCCTGATTTTCCCACAATAATTTTGCAGGGGGGTTAAAACCAGCACCTGAAGAGGTAATGCGAGACTCTAGGGTTGAATAAGGAATACTCTGTACAAAGCTGAGTACAAAATTAGTGACTTTACGAATATTTTCAATGGAAACTTTCTCTAAAACTATCGGTTTGAGTACTTTAAAATCAGAAATAGACTTTTCAGCAATGTCAACATGGTTCACTTTTATGCCCATTTGTTGATCATGTGTAGTAAAGCGCTGATAGTAATTTTTTTTAAAATACTGTTCTGTCACTTCGAGTTCAATTTCTTTAATTTTCTGATAACCAGCAGCAACTTTTTTATCGTCTATCGCTGTAACTTGGATAACAGTTTTTCCTTGTTGCTGTTGAAAAATTACGTTTACATCGGTTAATGGTTGTTGCCTAAGTCGTTTTTTAATTGCTCGTAAAATTGATTTTTGGGCAAAGTCACCTTGATAAGGTTTGAGCATTCTAAATCGTTCAAATAAAGCCGGTTTAGTTAAATTAAAGCTGATCGATTGGCGAACTTTACTATGATCAAGCCATTGATAACTAAAGATGTAATTATCCTGTTGGGCTTTTTTCGTAAAGCTTAATTGTTTAGCTTGCGCAGTTGTAATTAGTAACAAAGCCAATGACAGTATACTTATAAAAGTTTTTAGCACGGTTTTAAACAATGTATCTATACTTGATTTTAGGGTTTTATTAACCCTAACGTAATTTTTGATAAAACATCAAGTTAAACACAGCTTAATTTGGGCTTATACTTTACTTTTATTAGTATTAAAGTATATTAAAACAACCGTTTTAATTGTGTGTTTGGTTATATGTGCTCGTACACCAACGGGTTAAACAACGATAATTACAATTTAAAAAATATTAGGAGTTGTTGTGGCTGACTATAAAGTACCATTAAACGATATGAATTTTTTGCTTTATGAAGTATTTAAAGCGGATAAAATGTGGCAAAAACTACCTAAATTAGCTGATCAAGTTGATAGGGATACAGCTCAAGCGATTTTACAAGAGTGTGCCAAAATAGCAGAACAAGAGCTTGATCCTATTGCTCGTCAAGGCGACGAAATTGGCGTTAGTTTTGAAAATGGGGTAGTTACCACAGCGCCTGGCTATAAAGAAGCCTATAAAACTTATGCTGAAGGTGGGTGGACTGCACTGGGTGGCGATGTTAATTATGGCGGCATGGGTATGCCCAAAATGTTAACAGCGATGCATGAAGAGATGTTATGTAGTGGCGATATTTCTTTTGCTTTATATCCTGTACTTACCGCAGGCGCTGCCTTGTCATTAGCCAAACATGGCAGTGAAGAATTAAAAGAGCGTTATTTAACGCGGATGTATGGTGGAGATTGGGCAGCTTCTATGTGCTTGACTGAAGCGCATTCAGGCTCTGATCTTGGCATTATTCGTACAAAAGCGATTCCGCAAGATGATGGTAGTTATCTTATAACGGGCAATAAAATATTTATAACGGGCGGTGAGCATGATCTTACTGAAAATATTATTCATCTCGTTCTAGCTAAATTACCTAACGCCCCAGTAGGTCCCCGTGGCATATCATTATTTTTAGTCCCTAAATTTCAAGTGAATCAAGATGAAACACTGGGTGAATTTAATAATGTGAGCTGTGGTTCTATCGAGCATAAAATGGGTATACATGCTTCAGCAACCTGTGTAATGAATTTTGATGGGTCAAAAGGTTTCTTAATTGGTGAATTGAATAAAGGTTTAGCTTGTATGTTCACGATGATGAACTTTGAGCGGATCGGCGTGGGTATTCAAGGTTTAGGTGCTGCAGTTCGTTCTTATCAAAATGCACTAGAGTATGCGAAAGACAGGTTACAAGGAAGAGCACTTGATAGTAAAACTAATGGTGTTAAAAACCCTAATCAAGAAGCTGATTCTATTATGGTACATGGCGATGTACGCCGTATGCTTTTGAATATGAAAGCTTTAAATGAGGGTTCGAGAGCGCTTTCAAGTTATATTTCTATGCAACTTGATTATGCTACTTATGGTGAAGGCGAAGAACAAGTTAAAGGAGGAGCTTTAGTCGCATTAATGACACCCGTCGCTAAAGCATTTTTTACTGACTTAGGCTTTGAAAATACGGTTACAGGTCAACAAGTTTTTGGAGGCCATGGTTACATTCGTGAATGGGGTCAAGAGCAACTTGTACGTGATGCTCGAATAACTCAAATATATGAAGGTACCAATGGTATTCAAGCGATGGACTTATTGATGCGAAAAGTAGCCGGTTCAAAAGGCGCCATGTTAAAAGTATTCACAGATGAGGTGAATGCTTTCATTGAAAGCACTAAAGATGAACAAGGCATGAGTGAGTTTATTACACCTTTAGCTGAAGCGGTAAGTGATTTAACTGATTTAACGACCGACTTATTGGCCAAATCACAACATGATATAAATGAACTAGGCGCTTCGGCAAATGATTATTTACATGTATTTGGCTACACAGCAATGGCTTATGTTTGGGCTAGAATGGCCAAGGTTTCATTGTCTCAGCAAGAAAGCAATGGCGAAAGTGGCAAGGATTTTTATCAAAGTAAACTGCATACGGCTCGCTACTTTTTTTCACGACTATTACCCCGTCGACTGTCGTTAATCGCTTCAGCCAAATCAGGCAGTGATTGTTTATTTGCTATAGATGATGAATTATTTTAGTTAATACCAAATGCCATTTAATATTGCCCTGAAGTTTCAGCGGGATTTTGTGTTTTAAATTGAATGGCACCACTATTTTAGTGTCAATGTGGAACATCATTTTGCTGGCGTTTAACTCGCTACTTTAATTGGCAATAGTTAGCTGAGGTATATATCAAAAAAGAAATACAGTGTTGTCGCAATACTCGCCACAATAACAAAATTTCTAATATGCTTTTGGGGCAGTTGACGCGAAACATGGGCGGCAACATAGCCCCCTGCTAAGCTACCAATTAAAACAATAGTGCCTTCATACCAAGCAATTACATCATGATAAATAAACAGTGCGATGGCAATTAATGACACTATTGATGAGATCAATAGTTTTAAGCCATTCATTGTATTTATATTCGTGTGGCCAGCCAATGCTAAATAACTTAGTGTAATGATGCCAAGCCCTGCGTTGAAGAAGCCGCCATAGGTTGAAACACCCAATAGCATTATTAATAGTAAAACACCGCCAACTGATGAGGCGTGTTGATGCTTAGATACTGTTTTTTTTAGCTTTGCATTAATCTGTCCACCGAAAACAAACAAAACAGTAGCAAACAACAGTAACCAAGGAATAGCCTCTCGAAAAACAGCCTCAGGTGTTTTTAATAAAAGCCAAGCGCCAGTTATACCACCAATTAAGCTCATAACTATGATTAGAAGCAGTTCATCTTTATGGTTAGCAATCTCTTTACGAAAGGCATAAGCGCCACTCATGTAACCGGCGCATGACGAAAAAGTGTTTGTTGCATTGGCTATTATGGGAGGAATACCAACAAAGATAAGTGCGGGAAAGGTAATGAAGCTTCCGCCGCCTGCAATTGAATTTAGAACACCACCAAAAAAGCCGGCGAGGAACAGAAAGGCTAGTTCAAATATCATCGTTAATAATAGGTGTTTGAGTAAAATCAGGTGTTATAAGATATCACATTTACCTTGAGTGCAATAGTTGCTGTGAGAAGTGATAAGTCGACAATATTGGGGGAATATTACTATTTATAAAAATAGTGCCTTGAAATACAAATCAATAGTGCTTCAAGGCTTTTCATATACTTTCATTGATTATTTACAGCTGAGAGAAAGATCTGCTTTAAGCGCTTCTCCTTTCCATGAAAATTCAGATTTTGGCGCTAGCATCTGAAATACAAAAGGTTCTTTTTTCGCTTTTATGCCATTTGTATTTGGTTTTAAAGGGTTTGGAACTTTATTACAAAAAAGCTTGAACTCGGTAAGGGACACTTTTCCTTGTTGATGAGCATTTTTCCCACTAAAAACACCACAAGTTAGTTCAGTATCGTTCTGGGTATTATTGATCACATCTTCATAATCGCCAGCAGGTAGCACTAGCGTGAGGTTTTCATCTCTTGTGTCGCTAAAGGTAAAGCTACTAAGGTTGCTCGCATTTCTAATCACGACAGAGCTGGGTTTTCCTTCTGAATTAAATAGGTGAGTAGTATTATTCCAATAGACAAGTGCTTCACAGGTTTTGCCATTATCTTGATAGGTTGTTTTACCTTGATATAAATGATTGGTACAAGCTGTGAGTGCTGTGATTGATATAGCTATTATTAAATATTTCATCTTACTTCCTTAAACCATCAGATTGACAAGTCCATCACCGACAACGGCACTATCCCAGTAAGCGGTATGAGCTAGTAACCAAGTTCTTCCTGTATCTACTGGGAAATCTCTTATAAACCAGCCAAAGTTGTTACCATCTTTTTTATATTTTTCAGCAATTTTGACACTGGTTAATGTTTTACCAAATATATTGCCGGAAACAACCGGGTCGTTTACATCAAAATAATTTAACCATTTAAAGTTATAGCGTCCTTTTCCTAAGTTTTTAGCGGTTTTTCGGCCTGTTTTTTTAAACATTGCAAGGCCTAAGGGGCTGCCAATGGTTATCATCCCTTGAACTGGCCATTCCAATATATCATCGCGATTGAAAAAAGCTTTATCACTGATTAATTCATTTATCACATCAAATAAATAAACAGTGCCTAAACTATGGGCAACAATATACAAAGGGGTTCCGGCATTGTAATACTCAAGAATTTTAGCTTTTAGCCCTTTTCTAATCTTATCGGCAGTCGAATCATTGGCTAACGAAATAACCACATCACCGACAATATCGATTACCGATGGGGCGATAGCACTACCGATTGGTGAGCTGATGATGAGTTTAGAAAGTTTTTTGAATTTGTCTAGGCTGTCATCGGAAATGTTTTCGTATTTGTACAAATCAACATCAAACTCAAAATGAGTTCCATTAAGTCTTGATAACACTAATTCTCGAATAGATTCATCTTGGTTTAGGTCACTGTCTTCGCCTAGCTGCACACCATGTACAACCAGTATCGCGGGTTTATTTCCTGGAGAAATAGACATTAGAATTCCTTTTTCTGATTGGAGCCATAGATTAGTAATAGGTGTTTTTTGTATAGAAAGCAACCAAATGAATAATTCAAATATCAGTTAGAAAAAATAACTCAATCACATGCAAAACACTTTTCTGCCTGAAATTATTTTGCCTCCGTAATTTTTAATTTTTTTTTGTATTGATCCACAAAAGTCCACAAATTCATTCACTTCCCAAAATTCTTTTCTCAGCCCTTAATTTTACTGGGTTTTTGACCAGTACAAACACCAAGGTTTTTACTTCTATTTGCTTGACATAACTTTGCTTTAGTCTCTAAACTGTAGCAGTGTGGTAAAAAGTGGGTAATTGTGGATCTTAATGAAAATCCAAGGTGATTTTTTAACAATTACGGCAGAATATTAATCGAAAGTAAGTTGATTTAAGTAAATATTATGTTCAGAGGCGCTAGCGCAATTACGCTCGATAGCAAAAATAGAATTACGGTACCTACTAAGTATCGCGAGGAGCTATTTGCCGATTGCCAAGGAAAAATGATCTGTACGGTTGATATTCAGCATCAATGCTTATTACTTTACCCTTTGCCTGAATGGGAAGAAATTGAATTAAAACTTTGCAGCTTATCAAGTATGAACCCGCAAGAGCGCTTATTACAGCAAGTTTTACTTGGAAATGCTACTGATTGTGACATGGATAAAAATGGTCGGCTATTACTCAATGGCCCGTTAAGACAACATGCGGGATTAGAGAAATCAGTGATGTTAGTAGGGCAATTGAAAAAATTTGAAATTTGGAGTGAGTCAGCATGGCAAGCCCAAATGCAGCAAGGTATTAGTAAAATACAATCAGGTGAAATTGAATTAACAGATCGCTTACTAGATTTATCTTTATAAAGACTTTGTAGGCAAACTTTAGCCATACATTTTAACGTTACACAATCGACTATTTTAAAAAGGTTATAGAAACAACAATATGGAACTAGATAAAACACACATTTCTGTTTTATTAGCTGAGGCGATAGATGGTTTAGACATCGATCCCAATGGCTGCTATATCGATTGTACTTTTGGTCGTGGCGGTCACTCCTCGTTGATTCTTTCTAAATTATCAGCGCAAGGGCGATTAATTGCCATTGATCGCGATCCTTCAGCGATTAGAGCGGCTGAAAAATTCAAAGACGATGAACGGTTTCTTATTGAACACCAAGGATTTGCCAATTTAGCTGACATAGCTCAGCAACACGCTTTAGTCGGTCAAGTGAACGGTATCTTGTTAGATTTAGGCGTATCTTCACCTCAATTAGACGAAGCTGAACGTGGTTTTAGTTTTATGAAAGATGGCCCGTTAGATATGCGTATGGATACGAGTCGTGGCCAAACAGCGGCAGAGTGGTTAGCTGTTGCAGATGTTGAAGATATTACTTGGGTGTTGAGAACCTTTGGTGAAGAAAAACATGCATGGCGAATTGCTAATGCGATTGTTGATGCGCGCGATGAAACGCCTTTTACGCGAACAGGGCAATTAGCCAAATTGATAAAAACCACCGCACCACAACGTGAAATTAAAAAGCATCCGGCTACGCGAAGCTTTCAAGCCATTCGTATGTATATCAATAGTGAACTTGAGCAAATTGAAAAAGCGTTAGCGGCTTCTTTAACTGTTTTGGCGGAAGGTGGTCGTTTAGTGGTGATTAGTTTCCATTCACTTGAAGATCGTTTGGTTAAACAATTTATGAAAAAACATTCACAAGGAAAAAAAGTACCTCGTGGCTTACCTGTGACTGAAGAAGAGTTAAATAAAGGTAAAAAATTACAATTAATAGGCCGTAAGTTAAAGCCGAGTAAAAGTGAAGTAGAAGTAAATGTACGCTCGCGCAGCTCAGTATTACGTATTGCAAAACGCTTACCGCACACAGACGATTAATTGTGTCAGGCCGTGAAATAGGGCAACGTAAATCCGTGCTAACGCTAGATATTTGGCATGATATTTTACAGCATATAGTTAGTTACGTTTTATTAGCTTTGGTGGTTGTATCAGCATTCTCGGTGATTTATTACACGCATGTAAATCGACAAACTACCAGTGAATTAGAGTTGTTGTTTACTCAACGAGATGAGTTAGATATTGAATGGCGAAATTTACTGTTAGAGCAAAATTCATTAGCTGAACATAGTGCAATAGAAAGCAAGGCGAAGAAATTGTTAAAGATGAAACGGCCGGATGCCAAATCAGAAATAATTATAACGTTAGAGTAGTAGTTAATTACAAACAAGTTATTAAGTACGGATAACATAAGTTAAATGAGTAATAAAATAAGCGTGAGCAAAAAAGCAAGCAATCGCAGCAGTCAACCAACCACTACAGCATGGCGTTATTACGTTGTGTTAGCTATTGTTGCCTTGATTTATGCTGGATTACTAGCGCGTAGTGCTTATATTCAAATAATTGAACCTGATATGCTGAAAAAGCAAGGGGATATGCGTTCAATGCGGGTTGCTGCGAATACGGTTCAGCGCGGCTCTATTATTGATAGAAATGGCGATGAACTTGCTATTAGTGTCCCAGTAGAAACAGTATGGGCAGATCCAAAAATAATTCGGGATAATAATGCCCTAGCGATGACTAAACATTGGCAGGCACTGGCTGATGTTTTAGGTCAAGATGTTAATAAATTAACTACACGTGTGGTTCGTCATCCCACAAAGCGCTTTGTTTATTTAGAGCGAAAAATATCTCCTGCAATGGCCAATTATATTCGTGAGTTGAAAATTCCTGGTATCCACTTACGTAAAGAGTCAAAACGTTTTTATCCAACTGGTGAAATAAGTGCTCATATTGTGGGTTTTACTAACGTTGATGATAAAGGAATTGAAGGGGTTGAGCGGGTATACAACCAACAGCTTACAGGGGTTGGCGGTAGTAAGCGTTTTAGGAAAGATGCTAAAGGCCGTAAAATAGAAATATTATCGGTTGAAGCTGCACAAGAAGCAAAAAATATTACGTTGACAATCGATCAACGTATTCAAGCGATCGCTTATAAAGAGCTTAAAGGTGCCGTTCAAGCCTTCAAAGCAACCTCTGGTTCGGTAGTTGTGGCTGATATTCATACGGGTGAAGTATTAGCGATGGCCAATAGCCCTTCTTATAACCCTAACAATCGTCGTAATACCGCGATTCACCGCTTTCGTAATCGTGCCATTACCGATATTTACGAGCCTGGTTCAACCATGAAACCCCTTACCGCATTAACCGCATTAGAATTTGGCTCAGCTAAGGCAAGTACTATTATTGATACGAATCCCGGTTGGATGCGCCTAGGTGGCAGACGGGTAAATGATCCGATTAATCGAGGAAAGTTATCCATTGAAGAAATTTTAGTTACTTCCTCAAATATGGGTACCACTAAGCTAGCGTTGTCTGTACCAAAAAACTTTTTACTTGATAAATTCTTTGATGCAGGTTTTGCCGAAGATACGGGTACCGATTTAGTGGGTGAAAGTTCTGGCATGATGCATGACCGAGCACGATGGTCAAAATTTGAATTAGCCACACTATCATGGGGATATGGATTAGCAATAACGCCGATGCAACTTGCTCGTTTCTACGCGACCTTAGCTAATGGCGGTATAAAACGTGAACTATCTATTGTGAAAGCTGATCATGCTAGTGAAGGTGAACGAGTTTTCTCTAAAGCGAATTCTACTGCTGTGATGACAATGTTAGAAACAGTGGTAGATGAGCATGTACAAAAAGCAAAAGTAGCAGGTTATCGTGTTGGCGGTAAAACGGGCACTTCTTTTAAAGCGGTAGCTGGCGGTTACGGTAATGATTATGTTGGCTTGTTTGCGGGTGTTGCACCGATTTCTGATCCTAAAGTTGTGGTCGTTGTTGTTATTAATGATCCCGGCGGCGATTTATACCATGGCGGAGAAGTTGCTGCGCCAGTATTTTCGCGCGTAATGAAAGGCGCTTTACGTGTGTTAAATGTGGTACCAGATTCTAAGGAAGAAATAGCGCATAGAAATGCGTTAAGAGCTAATGCGCTGGAGGCTAATGATGTATAAGTCTTCGCCTCAATTTATGGTGCAACTATTGTCTGAGTATGGGATTAAGTTACCCTGTGATTTTACACCAGCAGATCAACTGGCTGATTTAACGAATGATACAAGACAACTTAATTCAGGTGATGTTTTTTGTGCTGTCATTGGCCATGTTGTTGATGGACGAGAATATATTACCTCAGCTATCAACAAGGGTGCTAGTTTAGTTTTAGCGGAATGCACAGACAAAAACGAACATGGCAATATTGCTTTTCAACAAGACATTGCTGTGGTGTGCTTTTATCAATTAAATAAAGCCTTATTTACGCTTGCCAGTGCTTATTATCAAGCTCCGCAAGCAAAAATGACCATGATAGGCATTACCGGCACTAATGGTAAAACAAGTACTAGCCAGTTGCTCGGGCAAGTATTAACAAACAGTCATAAGCCTTGTGCAATCATTGGTACCAATGGCGCAGGTATGATGGGTAGTTTACAAGTTATAGAAAACACCACGCCTAGCGCCACTGATTTGGTGCAATTATTTAACCGGTTCGTGAACGAAAAAGTAACGCATTTAGCGATGGAAGTGTCTTCTCATGCACTTGAGCAGGGTCGCATTAATGGTAATGCCTTTGATATAGCAGTCTTTACAAATTTAAGCAGAGAACACTTAGATTATCACGGCACTATGGCTGATTATGCTGCGGCCAAAAAGCAGTTATTTATTCAAGATGATAAACAAGTTGCCGTGTTAAATGGTGATGATCAACAAGTGAAAGCTTGGCTAGCAACATGGCCAACTAACCAAAAAAATCTGTGGCTTTATGGCCGTAGTGATCTAGTGTCCAAGTCAAGCCAGTTCGTCAGCTGTTATAACATTGAACACAGTAGCCAAGGTGTTGATTTTATTTTAAATACACACTTAGGAAAGGTTAAAATTAATAGCCCACTATTGGGTGACTTCAATATCGATAACTTATTAGCGGTAATAACCGTGTTATTGATTGAAGGACTTTCTTTAGAAGATATAGCACAAAAAATCATTCAAATTAAGGCTGTTTCGGGCCGTATGGAAGCCTTTTCGAACCAAGGTTCATCTGCACCTGTGGCGGTTGTTGATTATGCTCATACACCAGACGCTTTAGAGAAAGCATTACAGGCTTGTCGTAAACATTGCCATGGCAGTTTACACGTGGTTTTTGGTTGTGGCGGAGATCGAGACAAAGGCAAAAGAGTGCTAATGGCTCAAGCAGCAGAAAAGTATGCAGATCACTTGGTCATTACTAATGATAACCCGCGTACTGAAACGCCCATGAATATCATCAACGATATCTTGGCAGGCCTAACACCACAAGCACAGTACGAGGTAATTGTTGATAGAGAACAAGCTGTATTGGCAACACTGAACAAAGCTAACAGTGATGATGTGGTGCTATTAGCAGGTAAAGGGCATGAAGAATATATCATTATAAATAAAGAGAAAATTGATTATAACGAACGACAAATAGTGATGAGCTTCTTTGCGGACGTTAACGCTAACTCTGCAGCTAAATTAGTAGGTGGTCAACAATGATTGCTTTAGATTTAGCGACGTTAGCAAAAGCCGCCAATGGGCAGTTACGCTGTCATGAGTCACTAAAAGCGGTAACAATTGAAAACATTGTAACGGATTCACGTGCATTACAACCTGAAGATGTTTTCTTAGCGTTAAAAGGTCCTAATTTTGACGGCCATCGCTTTGCTCAGCAAGTTGTTGATAACGGTTGTCAGGTATTAATTGTTGATCATGAAATTAGCGGTTTAAACACTGAAACTGTCGCTCAGCTTATTGTTGATGATACCCGTATTGCTTTGGGAAATATTGCTGCTTATGTGAAGCAGCAAGTCGCTCCTAAAACTATTGGTATTACAGGAAGTAGCGGCAAAACTACTGTAAAAGAAATGCTGGCAGCTATTTTATCTCGATTGGGTAAAGTGTTAGCGACGGATGGAAATTTTAATAACGATATAGGTGTGCCTTTAACGTTATTACGTTTAACACAAGATGATGATTTTGCCGTAATCGAAATGGGTGCGAATCATATTGGTGAAATTGCTTATACCACTGCACTAGTCACGCCAGACGTTGCCATGATTAATAATATTGCCGCAGCACATTTAGAAGGGTTTGGCGATTTATGTGGTGTTGCCCGTGCCAAGGGGGAAATATTTTCTGGTTTACCTACCGGAGGTATTGCACTTTATCAGCACGACTCTAAGTATCTCAGCAAGTGGGAATGTCGCTTAACTGACAAGCAAGTGCGAACATTTTCTTGTGCTAATGCTACAAATGCCGATTGTTACAGCAGTAACGTTTGTTTAGATGAGAATGGTTGCGCCAGTTTTGATTTACAAACATCGCTTGGCCAATGCGCAATAACACTGACTGTACCGGGTAAACATAATGTTTGTAATGCCGTTGCGGCAAGTGCAGTAGCGATAGAGTGTGGTGCAAGTTTAGATGATATCAGCTTGGGTCTTGCTGAAATGGCTCCTGTAAAAGGGCGATCGAATGTTCATCATTTAACAAGTAATAACGCCCCTCAAAAATTAACGCTGATTGATGATACTTATAACGCCAATGTTGAGTCGATAAAAGCAGCAATCTCTTTGTTAGCTAGTTATTCAGGGCAACAAATTTTAATTTTGGGTGATATGGCTGAGCTTGGCGAAGAGGCATGTAGCTACCATCAAGAAGTAGGTGAGTATGCAAAACATCTGGGCATTGATGTTTTATTTACCCTTGGCGTATTAAGCCAAAATACAAGTGATGCATTTGCTATCAAGAATACAGCAATGAGTAAGCATTTTAGTGAAAGAGCTGATTTGTCAGCATCCTTATTTTCACTGCTTACAAGTGATGATCAAAATCAGGAATCGAATATCAATATTTTAGTAAAAGGCTCACGTAGCGCTCATATGGAAAATGTCGTTGAAGATATCATTAGTTGGCATGATAACCGTTATCAAGGTAACGATTGGCATGCTCCTGAGGGCAATGCTTAATGTTACATTTTCTAGCTGAATATTTAACCCAATATTACACAGTATTTAATGTTTTTTCGTACTTAACTTTTCGTGCAATTATTAGCACGTTAACCGCGTTATTTATTTCTTTGTATTTTGGTCCTAAGTTAATTCGTTATTTACAGCGCATGCAAATAGGACAAACCGTTCGCAGTGATGGACCAGAAAGTCATTTGTCAAAATCGGGTACGCCTACCATGGGTGGCCTTTTAATTTTGGCTGGCATTGTTGTTAGTGTTTTATTGTGGGCAGATTTAAGTAATACCTACGTTTGGGTGGTGCTATTTGTTGTGGTAAGTTTCGGTATTATTGGCTTTGTTGATGATTACCGTAAAGTCATACGAAAAGATTCTAATGGCTTAATCGCTAAGTGGAAATATTTCTGGCAAACAGTCGCAGGTCTAACGACGGCGATTTTTTTGTATCAAATATCACACCCAGATCAAACCTTCTTATTGATTCCATTTATTAAAGACGTTATGCCGCAATTGGGCATCTTTTATATTGTCATGACTTACTTTGTAATCGTAGGTACGAGTAATGCGGTTAATTTAACCGACGGTTTAGATGGCTTAGCTATCGTGCCAACTATTATGGTTGCCGGTGCCTTCGCTTTATTTGCGTATGTGACAGGTCACGTTAATTTTTCGAGTTATTTAAACATTCCTTATATCGCCATGACCTCAGAATTAGTGGTGGTGTGTACCGCTATTGTTGGTGCAGGCTTGGGCTTCCTATGGTTTAACACGTACCCTGCACAAGTTTTCATGGGTGATGTTGGCTCTTTAGCCCTTGGAGCTGCATTAGGCGTAATTGCTGTGTTAGTGAGACAAGAGTTGGTACTTTTTATTATGGGCGGCGTTTTCGTAATGGAAACAGTTTCGGTCATTTTGCAAGTTGGCTCATATAAATTACGTGGTCAACGAATTTTTCGTATGGCACCTATTCATCACCATTACGAACTAAAAGGCTGGCCTGAGCCGCGCGTTATTGTGCGCTTTTGGATTATATCATTTATTTTAGTGTTGATTGGATTAGCGACATTGAAACTTCGCTAACCGACATAAATTGACATAAATACTTAAGAGTAAAAAAGATAAAGATGACATTGTTAACAGATTTTAAAGATAAAAAAATTCTAGTGCTAGGCGCGGGCATCACAGGTATGTCTTGTGTTCGCTATCTTAGTGCCCAAGGATTATCTTTTGCTGTTAATGACTCGCGCACTCAGCCTTTTTCGGCTGATTATAATGAACAAAAATTTAGTAACGATTTTCCTTGTGCTCGTTTACATTTAGGACAGTGGAATCCCGAATTAATTGCGAATGCTGACATTATATTGATAAGCCCAGGTATTGATGCTGTCACTAATGGTATCTCTGAACATATTTCGGCTGAATGTCTCGTTATGGGTGATGTCGAGCTGTTTTGTTTATTAAATAATGAACGTAATAATCAACCCGATGTTAACCCTATTCAACTATTGGCGGTAACCGGGTCAAATGGTAAATCGACCGTAGTGTCATTACTTGCATATTTAGCAGATAGTTTAGGCGTTAATGCCCAACTTGGCGGTAATATTGGTCAGCCAGTGTTAGACATTTTTACTAAAGAGATCACAGATGAGAAGAAAAATTTACCATCGGTATTGATTTTAGAATTGTCGAGCTTTCAACTGGAAACACTAAAAAGTATGCAGGCCATTGCGACTAGCGTGCTAAATGTGAGTGATGACCATCTTGACCGTCATCAAAGTATGGAAAATTACCAACATATTAAACAAGGGATTTATCCCCAAGGTAAATTAGCCATTGTTAATCGTGATGACGAAGCCACTAAGACCCTAAATAAATCACAATCAGTGTTGTCTTTCGGTAGTGATGCACCGTCTGAAAATCAGTTTGGCGTATCATGGGAAAATGGTAAAGCGGCATTAGCTTTTGAAGAACAAAAATTAATTACCTTAGATGAACTACCGCTTGCGGGGATGCACAATGCGCTAAATTATTTAGCGGCTTTAGCACTGGGTTATAGTGCCGGTTGGTCATTAACCGCGATGGTGAAAAACTTAGCTGGATTTACTGGGTTATCACACCGTTGCCAAAAAATTACCAGTAATGATGGCATAACTTGGATAAATGACTCTAAAGCCACCAATGTTGGAGCAACTATTGCTGCAATTAATGGCTTAGCACAAACATTAACAACTGAAAATGGTGTTAAACAGCAATTGATTTTAATAGCTGGTGGCGATGGTAAAGGTGCTGACTTTACGCCATTAATAGCACCATTAGCTTCTCATGTGAGCCATGTGATTACCCTTGGTAAAGATGGCGATAAAATTGCGCAAGTAGCTCAGAATACTAACAAAGTAAACACGTTGGATGCTGCGGTACAAACAGCAAAAGCATTAGCTAATGCAGGTGATATTATTTTGTTATCCCCAGCTTGCGCTAGTTTAGATATGTTTAAGAGTTTTGGTGATCGTGGAGAGCAGTTTATGACTGCCGTGACTCAAGTGTCGGGGGCAAGTGTATGACAGCCTCAACGACGACACCTAAAACTGAAAACCAAATACAATTGTCACTTTTTCAAGAAGTGATGAACAATATCTCGGATAAGTTTACTCAACTTACGTCACCTAACATCAATGCTGATAGGGCCGTGTTTGATCGTAGTTTTATTGTTATCGCCTTAGTTATGTACATGATTGGTTTGATTATGGTTGCAAGCTCATCTATGCCTGTGGCCGAACGCTTATTCAATAATCCTTTTCATTTTGTTATTCGCCACGCCATTTACATTGTTTTGAGTTTAGGTATAGCCGGTGTTGCTCTGCAAATACCGATGGCTTGGTGGCAAAAAAATAGCAGTTTTCTTTTGATTCTAGGCATATTCTTACTGGTCGCTGTGTTACTTATTGGCCGCTCAGTGAATGGTTCAACCCGTTGGCTTGTACTGGGCCCTATAACTGTACAAGCGGCTGAGCCTGCTAAGTTATTCTTCTTTTGTTATTTAGCCGCTTACTTAGTACGCCGTCGCGATCAAGTGATGGAAGATTGGCGAGGCTTTGCGAAACCCTTAATCGTTTTTGCTATTTTAGCTGGTTTATTATTAAGACAGCCTGATTTGGGTACCATTATCGTGATGTTTGTCACCACGTTTGGTTTGCTTTTTTTAGCAGGAGCTAAATTATGGCAGTTTATTAGCTTAGCCTCAGTCGGTGTTTTTCTATTGTCTATGCTCGCTATTTTTGAGCCATACCGTTGGCGTAGAATTACTAGCTTTTTAGATCCTTGGCAAGATGCCTTTGGTAGTGGTTACCAATTAACTCAGTCACTTATGGCGTATGGTCGAGGTGAAATTCTTGGTCAGGGTTTAGGAAATAGTATTCAAAAATTGGAATACTTGCCGGAAGCACATACCGACTTTGTTATGGCTGTACTTGCTGAAGAGTTTGGCTTTATCGGCATAGCAGTCATTTTATTGCTAAGTATGGTCTTGGTTTTCAAAGCATTGATGTTAGGAAAGAAAGCTATTGCTAAAGAGAAGTTTTTTGAAGGCTTTTTCGCTTATGCCATTGGTATTTGGGTTTGCTTTCAAGCGGCTGTAAATGTTGGCGCTAGTGCAGGCATAGTACCGACCAAAGGGTTAACTATGCCATTAATAAGTTATGGCGGTAGCTCTATGATTATCATGACACTTTCCGTGGTGATTTTAATTCGTATTGATCACGAACTGCGTATGCAAAGTATTCAAGCAACCTCATCTAAAAGAAAAAGTAAAAGCGTAGGAGTTAAAAATGATTGATAAAATTAATACTCCTACTACTAGCGGCTCAACATTGTTGGTGATGGCGGGCGGAACCGGCGGGCACATTTTTCCGGGTCTTGCTGTTGCTGATAAATTGAAAAATGAAGGCTGGCATATTCATTGGTTAGGGACGGCTGATCGTATGGAATCGGACATTGTTCCTAAGCATGGTTATGACATTTCGTTTATCAATATAAGCGGCTTACGTCATAAAAGCTTACTAACGTGGCTGAAATTACCTTTTAAATTAGTGAATTCACTTTTACAAGCCTTCACTGTGATTAACACAGTAAAACCCGATGCAGTTTTAGGTATGGGTGGCTATGCCAGTGCTCCCGGTGGATTAGCAGCATGGTTAATGAGAAAACCTTTAATTGTACATGAACAAAACGCAGCTGCAGGGTTAACTAATCGATTATTAGCCCGCATTGCCACTAAGGTGTGTTGCGCTTTTCCTAATGCTTTTAAAAACAATATCACTGCAGAAGTAGTGGGGAACCCTTTAAGAGCGAGTATCGGTGAGCACGTTGTAAACAACACGGGTGAACAAGCCACTAAAATGAGCCACAATATTTTGGTTGTGGGTGGCAGTTTAGGCGCACAAATATTAAATCAAGTTGTGCCACAAAGCGTTGCTCAATTGATTGAAAAACAAAGTGGTGCTGTTGCCGATGTACCTTTTAAGCTATGGCACCAAACAGGTAAAGGTAAGCAAAAAGAAGTTGTGGAAGCATATGAACAGCAACTTTTAGCACATGACCAAGTACGTGTGACAGAATTTATCGATGATATTGCCAGTGCATATCAGTGGGCCGATGTTGTTATTTGTAGGGCTGGAGCATTAACGGTTTCTGAGCTAGCGATGGCGGCAACACCTGCTATTTTTGTACCTTTGCCTCACGCCGTTGATGATCACCAAGTTAAAAATGCCCAATATTTGGTTTCACGTGGAGGGGCTACTTTGCTAAAACAACAAGATTTAACAAGTAATACCTTGGCTAAATTATTAAATGAATTGTTTAGCGAGCCAAAAATTTTACAGAATATGGCGAAGGCGGCTTTTGCTGCCGCTGATATTCATGCCACCGATAAAGTTGCTAATATTTGTCAGGAATTGGTAGGCAGTAATAAGAGTTAAATGGATTAAATGAGTAATAACATGAGCCAAAATACAATGAATCAAAGCGCAATGACCCCAAATGCGATGAGTAATTTTTCTACAAAAGTGCCAGAAATGCGACGCGTAAAACGGATTCACTTTGTGGGTATCGGTGGTGCGGGTATGGGCGGTATCGCAGAAGTGTTATTGAATGAAGGGTATCAAATTTCGGGATCGGATATTGGTGAAAACCAAGTCGTAAAACGCCTGACTAAATTTGGTGCTGATATCACTATTGGTCATGCGAGTGAAAATATTGTTGGTGCTAGTGTTATCGTGGTTTCAACTGCCATAGATCAGAATAACCCTGAATTAATTGCTGCGAAAGCGGCACGTATACCGGTTGTTCGTCGCGCAGAAATGTTAGCAGAGTTGATGCGTTTTCGCCATGGAATTGCTATTGCAGGGACTCATGGTAAAACGACTACAACTAGTTTGATTGCTAGTATCTTCGCGCAAGGGCAACTTGACCCTACGTTTGTTATTGGTGGCTTACTCAATAGTGCCGGTACGAATGCACGTTTAGGTAGTAGCCGTTATTTAGTTGCTGAAGCAGATGAAAGTGATGCTTCCTTTTTACACTTACAACCGATGGTTTCGGTGATCACCAATATTGCTGCAGATCACATGGAAACCTATCAAGGCGATTTTGAAAAACTCAAAGATACCTATATTGAATTTTTACATAATCTACCCTTTTATGGATTAGCTGTGGTGTGTATAGATAACCCTGTCGTGCGTGAATTATTGCCACGTATTAGTCGTCAGATAATCACCTACGGATTTTCTGAAGATGCAGACATACGCGCAGTTAATTATCAGCAAGATGGTGGTGTAAGTTATTTCACCGTAGAAGTGGATGGTCAGCCACCACTTGATATGAGTGTTAACTTACCTGGGCAGCATAATGTTCTTAATGCTCTTGCGGGGATTGCAGTTGCAAAAGACGAAGGAATTAGCGACGAAGCGATTTGCCAAGCGCTGACTGAATTTGCGGGTATTGGACGTCGATTTGAACAGCTTGCGGATTTAAGTACTGATGCCGGTAATATGGTATTAGTTGATGATTATGGTCATCACCCAAGTGAAGTAAAAGCGACTATTTCAGCTATGCGTACAGGTTGGCCGGAAAAACGATTAGTGATGGTATTTCAACCTCACCGTTATTCTCGAACGCGTGACTTATACGAAGATTTTGTTGAAGTGTTATCAGAAGTTGACTGTTTATTTTTATTGGACGTTTACGCTGCAGGTGAAACGCCAATCGTATCTGCTGATAGTAAAAGTTTAACGCGTTCAATTAGACAACGAGGTCAAATTGAACCTATTTATGTCAGCGATGTTGATATGTTGCCTTCGTTACTTGCTGCACAGTTACAAGATAACGATATGGTTATCACTCAAGGGGCAGGTAATATCGGTGTTGTCGCACGAGATTTATCCTTGCACTCGTTATTGCAAGTCGAGAAGGTGAAAAATGACGTTACCGGAAATAAATAAAATGTCGATTTCTCAAAAAATGACAAAGTTGGCTGAATTAAAGAATGAAACATTAGCTGTTCTTTATGGCGGTAATTCTGCTGAGCGCGAGGTTTCGCTAAATTCAGGCAAAGCGATTGCTCAAGGGCTAGAAGAAGCAGGCTTTACTGTACAGTTAATTGATACTAAAAATTTGCCACTAACCCTGTTAGTTAGTCAAAAGATAAAGCACGCATTTATTGCGGTACATGGGCGTGGTGGAGAGGATGGCTGTTTACAGGGGGCATTAGAATCATTGGGTATCAGTTATACCGGCTCAAATGTTTTAGGCTCCGCTTTATCAATGGATAAAGTTCGAAGCAAGCAAATATTTAAAGCCTGCGAAATACCAACAGCGCCTTTTTCAGTGGTGACTAAAGCAGACTTTTGTGAGTTGGATATAGAAGAACTGCTTAATGCGCTGGGCGGTAAAGTCATGGTGAAGCCAGCCCATGAAGGATCAAGTATTGGCATGGCAATGGCTGACTCACCTGCGAAGTTACATAACGCACTGGTTGAAGCTTTTGGCTTTGATGGAGATGTTTTGTTAGAGGCATGGATTGATGGCCCAGAATATACAGTAGCAATTTTAGGTGATGAAGCATTGCCAGCTATCCATATGGAAACGCCACGAGAGTTTTATGATTATGAAGCTAAATATCAATCCACAAGCACTCAATACCATTGCCCTTGTGGGTTAAGTGAAACAGAAGAAGCTCATATACAAGCATTGTCACTAAAAGCATTTAGAGCGACGGGTGCTAGTGGTTGGGGACGGGTTGATTTAATGCAAGATAGTAATGGCCAATGGCAATTATTAGAAGTTAACACTGTACCGGGTATGACAAAAACATCATTAGTGCCTAAAGCGGCAAAAGTACAGGGCTTAAGCTTTAGTGAACTGGTTGAACGTATTGTTTTAATCAGCTTAAGTTAACAGAAGTTGGGATGTATACCGACAAAATAGAAAATAAAATATGAAAAATAAGCAAACAGTATCAGAGAAACAACAAGCATTATCATTTGGCCTTGGCTTGGCGTTTTTCGTGTGTGTGCTTATCAGTTTAATTAGCATTGCTTGGTGGTTGACAAATTTGTTGATGGATCAAGAGAATTTACCCGTGAACTCGGTGGTGATCAGCGGTGAAATGCCTTATACCACACGTGAAGATGTATTGGTTGCAATGAGTACAATAAATTTAGGTAACTTCTTTCAACTAGATGTGAATGAGATTCAAAACCAAGTATCAGCTTTACCATGGGTTTACTCTGTTTCCGTAAGGAAGCAATGGCCGAATGAAGTGAAACTTTATATTGTTGATCAAACGCCAGTGGCTTTATGGAATGGTGACTTTTTATTGAATGAATTTGGTAAAGCATTTCAAGCAGATATTAAAGATTTGAAAGAGGCTTTACCACAATTTTTTGGTCCGGAAGGTAGTGAATTAGTCGCGTTAGATAATTACATGAATTTAAACGATTTACTTGAGTATAGAGGGCTTGCTATCGATGAACTAGTTCTTAGTGAGCGTTTTTCATGGCAATTGTCATTAAATGATGGGGTTATGTTGAATTTAGGCCGAGAAGAGCGTGTAAAACGTGTACAAAGATTTATGGATGTATACCCTTTAATCAAATCGCATATAGAGCAACAACCAGAACAGAAAAATAATCGCAATAAACAGTTAAAACAAGCGGTGGATTATATTGATTTACGTTATGATACAGGGATGGCTGTTGGCTGGAAGTCAGTGGCCAACTTCCCCATCAGAATGCAACGACAAAAACAACAGAAAACAATCAAGAAATATATGCTATTAACAGAAGAGCTCACCTTAAATGTCTAAAATTATAGAAAGAAATTTAGTCGTAGGATTAGATATCGGCACATCAAAAATTTCTGTCGCGGTTGGCGAAATTACCCCAGACAATCAATTAAGTATTGTGGGTGTAGGTAATCAACCTGCCCGTGGAATGGACAAAGGTGGTGTTAATGATTTGAATTTAGTCATTCAGTCAATTCAGCGAGCAATTAATGAAGCTGAATTGATGGCAGACTGTCAAATTAGCTCAATATATTTGGGTATTTCGGGTAAACATATTAGTTGTCAAAATGAAAATGGCATGGTGCCTGTTAACGACAAAGAAGTTACCCAAGAAGACGTTGATAATGTTATTCACACGGCACGCAGTGTACCTATTTCTGCAGAGCGTCGCATGTTACATGTATTGCCGCAAGAATTTAGTATTGATTGCCAAGACGGCATAAAAAGTCCAATAGGCATGTCAGGCGTTCGTATGGAAGCTAAAGTGCATATTGTGACGTGCGCGAATGATATGGCTAAAAATTTAGTGAAATGTGTTGAACGTTGTAATTTAACGGCGGATCAACTGATTTTTTCTGCATTAGCCTCAAGCTATTCTATATTGACCGATGATGAAAAAGAGCTCGGCATTTGTGTGATAGATATGGGCGCAGGTACGATGGATATATCAATATTCATCGGTGGAGCACTTCGTCATACCGCCGTTATTCCTGTTGCCGGAAATCAAGTGACTAGCGATATCGCCAAAATATTCCGCACGCCAATAAGTCATGCGGAAGAGATCAAAGTGCAATATGCATGCGCGCTAAGACATTTGGTTAGCATGGAGGAAAGTATTGAAGTCCCGAGTGTTGGTGGTCGTCCTGCTCGAACTATGTCTCGCCATACGTTATCGGAAGTGGTTGAGCCTAGATATCAGGAACTATTTGAATTAATTCAAGAAGAAGTTCGCGAAGCAGGCTTAGAAGATCAAATTGCTGCCGGTTATGTGTTAACCGGAGGAACAGCAAAAATGGAAGGTGCGGTGGAGTTTGCCGAAGAAATCTTTCAAATGCCGGTAAGAATAGCTTCACCGGTTGCCGTGCAAGGTTTAAAAGAATATGTAGATGATCCAAGTTATGCAACAGTTGTTGGCTTGTTACATTACGGTATGCAAGCGCAAAAGTCAGGTGTTAAAGAAAATCAAAAATCAGCAGGTGTCACAGGGCTGTGGTCAAGATTACATGCTTGGTTTAAAGGCGAATTTTAATTTATTTGTAAAGATTTAGTTAAGAAGAATTTATATAGGTCAGAATTTATTCTGGCAAATTTAATAAAACGGAGAGAGAAAAATGTTTGAATTGATGGAAGACCATAACGAAGAAGCGGTAATTAAGGTCATTGGTGTTGGCGGCGGCGGCGGAAACGCTGTAGAGCACATGGTAAGCCAAACCATTGAAGGGGTAGAGTTTATTACAGCAAATACAGATTCACAGGCGCTACGTAACTCGTCGTCTAATGTTACTTTGCAACTTGGCTCTGATGTAACTAAAGGCTTGGGGGCTGGTGCGAATCCTAATATTGGCCGTCAAGCAGCAGAAGAAGATCGTGAAACTATTATGCAAACTCTTGAGGGTGCAGATATGATCTTTATTGCTGCTGGCATGGGCGGGGGAACCGGGACAGGTGCTGCGCCTGTTGTTGCTGAAGTAGCCAAAGAAATGGGGATTTTAACGGTTGCTGTTGTAACTAAACCTTTCCCGTTCGAAGGTAAAAAGCGAATGAGTTACGCTGATCAAGGCATTGAAGCGTTATCTAAAAGTGTTGATTCATTAATTACAATTCCTAATGAAAAACTTTTAAAAGTGCTTGGTCCAGGAACTAGCTTATTAGATGCGTTTAAAGCAGCAAACAACGTTTTATTAGGCGCTGTACAAGGTATTGCTGAGTTAATTACTCGTCCGGGCTTAATTAACGTCGATTTTGCTGATGTACGTACTGTTATGTCTGAAATGGGCACAGCCATGATGGGATCTGGTATTTCATCAGGTGAAGACCGTGCAGAAGAAGCAGCAGAAGCAGCAATTTCTAGTCCGCTACTTGAAGATGTGGATTTAGCCGGAGCACGTGGTATTTTAGTTAATATTACTGCGGGTATGGATATTAGTATTGACGAATTTGAAACCGTTGGTAATGCGGTTAAAGCTTTTGCTTCTGAGAATGCTACAGTGGTTGTTGGTGCGGTTATTGATCATGAAATGACTGAATATTTACGTGTCACAGTTGTTGCTACAGGTATCGGCGCAGAAGTGAAGCCTGATATCACGTTAGTTAATCCTATTCCACAAGTTGAGCAACAAGTTGTGGGTGGCGATTACATCCCTAATGCACAAGTAGATACTGCAGTTATATCGTCTGCGATGCCTGAAGTTAATACTCAAGCTCAAACAGCAGCAATGAAAACTACAGCATTGGATTTAGATAATTACCTTGATATTCCTGCATTTTTGCGTAAACAAGCAGATTAAGC
>JAWUXK010000059.1:0-11100 GCA_034111385.1 Colwellia sp.
TTGTTAAGCGGCGATTGAATGTACAAATTCAAGGTAAAAATAGCGCATGACTTCTATTGTTTTATATTGTCGTCCAGGTTTTGAAAAAGAGTGCGGAGCTGAAATTCAAGAGAAAGCTTCATGGAATGAAATGTATGGCTATTTAGCGCTGAAAAAAAATCAAGGGGTGGTTCTTTTTCATTTACATGATCCCGCTCACGGTGAAGCGTTAATAAAAAATATACCTCTTAAACGCCTTATTTTTACACGACAATGGTTTGTAACACTCACGGATAAAATAGATTTACCAGATTATAATCGTGTTGAAGCCATTGTTGAAGCATTAGGAAGTGAATGGCAATATGATGATTTACGTATGGAAACGCCAGATACTAACGACGGTAAAGCGTTAAGTAAATTTTGCCGTAAACTTGCCGTCCCTTTACGCCAAGGCTTACGTAAAGCCAATGTGTTAACAGGTAAAAGTAATTCAAGTAACACTGAAAAGGATGGCTCCGTATTACATGCATTATTTTTAAGTGGTCAGGAAGTTATTTTAGGCTATTCATTAGCGCGTAATAATTCACCCCATGTAATGGGTATTCCACGTCTTAAGTTTCCTAGTCAGGCGCCAAGCCGCTCAACATTAAAGCTTGATGAAGCTTTTTTGTACTTTATTCCTCGGGAGGAATGGGATACTAGATTAACATCGGGTATGAATGCTGTCGATTTGGGATCTGCACCAGGTGGTTGGACATATCAGCTTGTTCGTCGCGGCATGATGGTTACCGCTATTGATAATGGTCCTATGGCTGAGTCGCTGATGGAAACAGGACAAGTTAAGCATAAAATGATGGATGGCTTTAAATATGTGCCGATGAAACAAAATGTTTATTGGCTGGTTTGTGACATGATTGAAAAACCTCAACGTGTTGCAAAATTGATGAGTGAATGGTTATTAAATGGCTACTGCAAGGAGGCCATGTTTAATTTAAAGCTGCCCATGAAAGGGCGATATCAGCAAGTGACCGAAGATTTACAAACAATGAAAGATGCTTTTAGCGAACACAATGTGAAGTATGAATTGTACGCCAAACATTTGTATTTTGATCGTGAAGAAATCACTGTGCACGCAAGACTTATTTAGGTGTTAAAAACAATTTATTGAATGGCGAGTATTAACAATACTCACCATTTGGTTTGTGCTTTTAAATAACCTGACTATAGAGCGAGTTTTAGTTTTCGGCTACATCACTGAAAGTGTTTAAACGGATATCTTTTAGGTTAAATCCAAGCGGAATATTTTTCTTTAACGTGAGAAGTTTACCGCTTAACTCTATTTGCTCTGTAGAGTTGTTAAGTTTTTCTTTTATAGCGGGTTTAAGATCATTACTTTTTAATATCGTATTTAACGAGCCATATTGATTAAGTAAACTTGCCGCAGTTACTTGGCCAATCCCAGAGACTCCTGGGATCTTGTTGGTGTTATCTCCTGTTAACGTCCATAAATCAATAAGCTGCGTCGGCTTTATATCAAACTTATTTTTAACATGTTGTTCGTCAAGGTAACGGCGATTAAAATAATCATAAACATGCACAGTAGGGCTTAATAAAGACAAGAATCCTTTATCTGTTGAAACAATGGTGGCATGTTGTCCATGAAGTGACATTTTTGTTGCTAACGTTGCGATCAGATCATCAGCCTCATCTTCTTCTGACACTAATGAGTCAACACCTAGTTGTAAAAAAGCATCCTGAATTGAGGGTAATTCATCCGCTAGATACGGCGACATTTTTTTACGCCCTTTTTTATAATCAGGGTAGAGCTTATAGCGCCAACAAGGCTGTTGGCTATCAAACACGGCAAGTGCGTGGGTAGCTTGTTGATGCTTTAATATTTTTTCTACTGCGTTAGTGCAAGCATTTTGGGTATTAAATAATATTTGTTTTTGTGTTTTGTTCGTTAACTCATCAGTTAATTGCATTTTACTTTGAACAAAGGGACGTTCTTGTACTGCATAAATACGCCGAATCAAATTTAACGCATCGATTAAAACCAAATGAGCTGACATTGTTACTCCTCTATCACCGTATAACAAGGAACGTAATCACTCCCGGGTAACTTCATGCGCTGCTGACTAACGAAAGAGGCCAATAACTTATCCATTAAAGCCATTATTTTTTTATCACCTGATAGTTGAAAGGGACCAAATTCTCTGATGGCTTTAATGCCACCTGATTTTACATTACCAGCGACTATACCCGAAAAAACTCGACGTAAATTAGCGGCAAGCTTCGCCGTTGTGAGGTCATAACTGATAGTTAATCCAGACATATTTTCATGCGTTGGTTCAAATGGTTGCTGAAAATCGCTTTCAATGATTAAAGACCAGTTAAAATGAAAAGCATCGCCTGTTTTTTTTCGGTGATCAAGTACTTGTGTTAACGAGTTAGCCATTGTTTGTGCCACTAGCTCGGCATCATCAATAATTACTTTATAAAGTTTTTGTGCTTGTTCGCCCAAGGTCTCGCCAATAAAAGCATCGATTTCAGCGAAATAGTCACTCGCGCTGCTTGGGCCAGTTAAAACGATGGGTAATATTTGATCAGCATTTTTGTTATTTAATAAAATACCTAAGATGTACAGTAACTCTTCTGCGGTACCTGCACCGCCAGGGAAAATAATAATACCGTGTGAAATACGCACAAACGCTTCCAAGCGCTTTTCAATATCAGGCATTATGACTAATTCATTGACAATAGCATTGGGTGGCTCTGCAGCAATAATACTTGGCTCTGTTAAACCTAAATATCTACCTTCTTTGTTTCGTTGTTTAGCATGTCCAATGGCTGCACCTTTCATAGGACCTTTCATTGCGCCAGGCCCACAGCCAGTGCAAATATTAAAATCTCGTAAACCTAATTGATAACCAACTGCTTTAGTATATTTATATTCATTGTGCTTGATGGAATGACCACCCCAACAGGTAATTAAACGCGGTTCAGTTTCGGGTAAAATGGCATTTGCATTTCGTAATATCCCAAAAGTGGCGTCAGTTAGCGTATCAGGAATACAATACATGTTTTGGTAGCGATTATGAATAAACAAAATATCACGCAATACTGCAGACAAGTGTTCACGAATCCCTCTGATTATCTTTCCATCGACAAAGGCATGTTTAGGGGGATTTTTTAGATCTAATTTGACACCGCGCTCACGTCTAAGTACTTCGATCGTAAACTCTTTATGTTGTTGATAAATCACTTCAGCATCATCAGTATGACTGCCGGCATTTAGTACCGCGAGGGAACAATTTCGGTAAAGGTTATATAGCTCACTAGTGGATGAACGTTGTAGTTGATCTACTTCAGCCTGAGAGAGAATATTCATATTACCGACAGGATTAAGCTGAGTATGCATAATGAACTCCTTTTATGTTACTTAACTGTAATTTTATATAAAAGCTAAGTTGATTACTAAGCATCACTTAAGGTAAATGACTTGATTCTTCCCTTGTGATTTAGCTTGGTACATAGCTTTATCTGCACGCTCGAACGCAGTATGAATATTGTCATTTTTATTAATGTGGGTAACGCCTATTGAAAGCGTTATGCTGACTCTATTACTTTTAAACTTAAAGGGTAAGCGAGCAACCTTTTTGTTAATTCTCTCTAGCTCACCTATTAACGCTGTTTCTTGCTGATTAGAATAAATAATAACAAATTCTTCGCCGCCATAGCGTGCAACAAAAGCATCATTACTTACTTCATTTTGTAATGTATTAGCAATGACTTGTAAGGTTTTATCGCCTGCGGTATGGCCATAGTTGTCATTAATATGCTTAAAGTCATCAATATCAATTACGGCAAGTGATAAATCGAAAGGCTCATAATGAAAGCGAACCATCTCTTTGCTGAAGTATTCATCGAATGAGGCGCGATTGTTTAACTTAGTTAACGCATCTTGCATACTTTTACGTTTTTGCTCTGACAGTTTTTTTGATAATCCAGCGCTTTGTTCTTCTAGGTTTTTAACTTTTTCCGCCATCTGGTTCAGTTGACTGGTTAACTCTTTGTGACTTAGTTGCTCAAATTTTCCTTTTGTATCTAATGTTGCAGTAATACTTTTTAACTTACTATGAATATTAACCTTCACACCCTCTAATGAAACGGCTGATTCTGTCGTATTACCTAACTCTACTAATTGGCTTTGCAACTTATCAGTAATCGTATTATTAGTACTTTGTGATTCACTAGATTTTGATAAAGTCTTTTTAACTGCATTTTGCACAGTTGTTAATGTATCGTTTAAAGTATTGAAGAACTTTTTTGCACTTTTTCGTTCGTATTGATAATCAGCAACAATAACATCGAATATTTCAATGAAATGTTTAAGCACAGCACCTTGATTAGTGTCATTAAGCAATTTTTTCTTTATCGTTAATAATTCTTTGGTGTGTTGGCTTGATAAATTTAACCTAGATAAACAGGCAGATATTTGTTCAATAAGCTCATTACTGATATCTGAGTTTCTATCTTCAGTCGATTGAGCCGCGTCCATCGGTAATTGGCTTTCAGAAGATGATTTTTCTTGAGAGGTAACGTCGTTTGAATGTAAAGATATATCGTAAAGTTCTATGAGCTGATTTAATAAAGGGATGTACAGCGTAATATTATCTTTAGTTGATTCAGTTTCTTTTAATAAAGTACGTAACTTTCTTCGTATATCATCAGATAAGCCTTTTGTATTTTGTAAGTTTTTCCCTGCAATATTAAATTGTTCGTGTAATTGAGTTATGTTTTTTTCATTGGCTACAGCGTGGCGTTGTAATAGCTTTGTTATTTGGGCTATTTTTAATTCAATTTCTGAAATAGGTGCTGACTTGTGTAATAACACTCTAAGTTGAGCTAAGCGATTATCTAACTCTAAATTTATGCCTTTCGGCACGAGAGATAATTTACTAATAAATGGTATAAACAAATTTGATTGGTGACTAAAGTCTTCTTCAAGCGCTCCTCTAGACTCTATTGTAGCTTTTAATTTTTTTTCTAATATTTTTATTTGATCAGCTGCAACAGTTTTGGTATTCATAATAAAAAACACCCCTTATTATCGATTACTTACTTCTAGAAAAAAGTCATATGTTTAAATATCCACACGTAATAATTTACAACATTATCAAATAGATTGTTAGTCAGTATGATATAAAATATGAATATAATCTGCTAATTAAGCTTTTTTCTTCTTTACTGAGTAAACTATAGCAATATCACTTACTTTTTATAAAGGAAGTTTAGTTTAATATGACTTAAGTATCGTGTTTTAATCCTCGTTAGTCAGTTCACTTTAGCGATAAAATCCTTCGTAGCAATGCTATTTGTTAGCCCTTTATTTGCTATTTACGCAAATGTCTTAGTAAATATTAGTATAGATCAATCGCAACATCATTATGCTCAAATGATGCTTGAGTTTGATAAGTTCGATCGCAATCAAAACCATTTTCATTTACCTACTTGGCGTACGGAATGATATGGCATTCTAAATTTAGCCAATGGAATTCGGGAGTTTTGGATTTTGGATGGCAACGGAAATCCGCTTAAATGGAAAAAGGTTGATAAGGATACGTGGCAAGTTCAAGACACCTTGTGAAAGATTACAAGACTTTAAACCCGCTATTTGAGTAAGTGTAATTTCTTTTTCGCAGAGACTAACTGGATACTCGGCTAATTATTATAGGGAAAACACCAAAAACTAAACTACAAATTTTACCAATAGAGCAAGCGAGTGAAAATCAGAAAGCTTTTTCAAGCAGAGGACAGACATAGATTTACCAGAGGACTCAATCTAACACTTAAGCCACAGGATAAAATAAAAACTGTATTGTACGTTTAAGCTAAATAATCTATCTTAAGCACTATATTACTTTACATAATTCATTTGGAGATCTCATGCGTAGAGAAACCGCAGCCATTCATGCTGGCTATAGCCCTGAGCAAACGACTAAAGCCGTTGCCGTTCCTATTTATCAAACCACAAGCTATGCTTTTGACGATACTCAGCATGGTGCTGATTTATTTGATCTTAAAGTGGAAGGAAATATATATACTCGTATAGGTAACCCAACCCAAGCGGTATTAGAACAACGTGTTGCTGAGCTAGAAGGTGGTATCGCTGGTTTAGCATTAGCATCAGGCATGGCAGCAATTACTGCAACAATTCAAACTATTGCTAAAGTGGGTGATAACATTGTCAGTATTAACAAGTTATATGGTGGTACGTATAATCTGTTTGCGCATACTTTACCGCAACAAGGCATTGAAGTTAGATTTGCTGCCCATGATGATTTTACCGCATTAGAAAGCTTGATTGATGAAAATACTAAAGCAGTTTTTTGTGAAACTATCGGTAATCCATCAGGCAATATTGCCGATCTTGAAAAAATGGCTGAAATAGCACATAAACATGGTGTGCCATTAGTGGTTGATAATACGGTTGCCAGTCCAGCACTTTGTCGCCCCTTTGAACATGGTGCAGACATCGTTGTTCACTCATTAACTAAGTATATTGGTGGTCACGGAACTTCTGTTGGCGGTATCATTGTTGACTCAGGTAACTTTCCGTGGGGTGAGCATAAAGAGCGTTTTGCCCAGTTAAATAATCCTGATCCTTCTTATCATGGCGTTAGCTATACCGAAACATTTGGTGTGGCAGCATTTATTGCAAGAGCACGTGTTGTACCATTACGTAATATGGGTGCAGCAATTTCTCCAATGAATGTGTTTCTAATTTTACAAGGCTTGGAAACACTTCCGCTGAGAATGGAGCGTCACTGTTATAATAGCCAAAGAGTTGCTCAATATTTAACAGACCATGAAAGTATTTCTTGGGTTAACTATTCAGGTTTAGAAACGTCAGGTGATTATCAATTAGCACAAAAATACTTACCAGATGGTAGCAGTGGTATTTTAAGTTTTGGCATCAAGGGCGGCGAACAAGCCGGCGCTAAGTTTATTGATGCACTTCAACTTGTCGTGCGTTTAGTGAATATTGGTGATGCTAAGTCATTAGCTTGTCATCCAGCTTCTACAACCCATAGACAGCTTGATGAGCAAGAATTAGCTAAAGCAGGTGTGAGTAAAGAGATGGTACGTATATCTGTCGGTATTGAACATATTGATGATATTATCGCTGATCTCGAACAAGCGTTAGCAGCAAGCCAAGCATAACCGCTTATTATACCTTACCGCTTTTAACACTTAGACTTACTGTCTAAGTGTTCTCATTAGTGGAGCACGTGTTAAGTGCGTGCTTCTAAATGGGTTAATATCTAAACCGCCTCGTCGAGTATACCGAGCAAATACCGTTAGCTCCTCTAAATCACAATACGCTTGAAGATCACAAAATATTCGTTCTACACATTGCTCGTGGAATTCATTGTGTTGGCGAAATGAGATTAAATATTCGAGTAAAACAGCGTGATCAATTGCTTGGCCTTTATAGTCAATATAAATGCTAGCCCAGTCAGGTTGATTAGTGATTAAGCAATTTGATTTTAATAAATGACTAACAAGTTTTTCGGCTACTTCCTCGTTTGATGAGTTAGTTTGTGCGTTACTTAGAAGCGCAGGCTGATATTGAAAAGTATCAATAGTAACGTCTTCTTCATCAATACATAATGTGTTTTTATCTGCGGTAGCGATTGCCAGAGCAGGGCATTGCTCAACCGTAAATAATGTCACTTCAGCTTGTGTTTGTGACGTTGCTGATAAATCTTTAATGAGTATTTGTTCAACTTCTTTGATACTTGAAAATTTACTTTGATTAAAACTATTTAAATATAATTTAAATGATTTAGATTCAACTAAATTTGGGCTTGTGCAAGCAAAACGAAATTCGGCTACCGCAACAACGGGTTTACCTTTATTGTTTAACCATGACAACTCATAACCATACCAAACATCCTCACCGACAAAAGGTAAGTTTTGACTAGGTAAAGATAAATCATCTCGGTTTAAGCTTCGCGGTACCGCTTGTAATAAGTTTGGGTTATATTCACTGCAATACTCAGTGCTTTTACCCAGTGTTAAATTGGATAATTCTTTTGAATCTTGGTAAGTTGCCATAAAGTTTAACTATTCTTCACTGTGCTAATTGTAATATTATCATGGCTATTTTAAAGGATCTTAGTATCGATGACATCATCAAATCAATCAAATGAACAATTAGCCGAGAAATTGCGACAGTTTTCTGAGCAATATATTACTGTTTATCAACAAAAACATGGTTGTTTGCCAACAATTGAGCATGATGATGAATGGCCTTCGCCTTGTGAAATAAACGCCACAAAACAATCGATTCTTCCTCAAGGTGAAGTTTATTGGCAGCCTGTTAATGTAGAAAAAAGTGAGGAGTTAAGTTTTACTAATGTAGAGTCGGCGTTAGAGCTAACTTTACATGACGATATAAAAACTTATTTTACTACTCTTTATAGTGAATCCATTGAGGCAAAGTGTACGGAAGGAGAATTGTCGTTACTCTTTGCTTGGAATAAAGACGACTTTGAACGTTTGCAAGAAAATCTTATTGGTCATATTTTAATGAAACGTAGGTTAAAGCAAGAAGAGACTGTATTTTTTGCGGTAACAGATGAAGAAGATATGATTATTTCAGTAGATAATGCCAGTGGGTCAGTGTGGGTCGAACGAGTGGGCTGCAAACCCCACAAGCAATTAAGTGATTCTTTGGCTCAATTTATCAGCCAGCTAACACCTGTTGTAAAGTAGCATTAATTAGCTTTTATTCAGTTCAATTAATTGCTTTATCATTTGTTTTAATTCAATTATTTCCTGTTTCATTTGCGCTAATTCATCAGTAACATTCTGTCGAAAGTTATCAGTATTTTCTGTTGTGTTAGCTTCTTCTGTGTTTATGTTTTTTTCTTCTGGCAGTGATAGTAATGTGGGATCATGCTGCCAAACTTTTAATGTTGATATAATAATAGGTAAAGCTACCTGTTTATTTAGTTTTGATTTAATAAGGGCTACAGTAGGTTTTTTGCCTGCATTAGCTAATTGGTTAGCTATGATTGTTATTTCATCATTTATTGTCATTTTGATTAATCATATTGTTAGATTTGCTATATTTTAGCGATATTTACTACCAATGTCAGCTGTAATAAAACAACGTATGTACATATTCATTTTAAATCAACCACTTAACTTCTTTTTTTGATTTGGTTTATTTTTTGCTTTGTAAGGTTTGTATTCTTATAAATATTAAAAAAATAAATACTGGAGTTTAAAAATGAAAAGATTCTTACTGGTTTTACTAGTCGCATTACCCTTGGCTTCAACCTTATCGGGTTGCATGATTTCGGTGAATGATGACGACCATCATTCACTTAAGGATGATCGTGAAAAGAGAGCCTATGAAAATCGTAAAAAAATTGAAAAAATTCAACTTGGCGCTAGCGTTACATATATGCAGGAAAGCTTAGGCGTTGCCGATTTTTCTCAAACGTATACTCATAATGAGCACACTGTTCGTGTTTTATTTTATCGCACACAAGGATTACACAAAGATGGGTTAACAACGAAAGACGAGTGTACTTATTTAGAGTTTATTGATGGGGAATTAAGTCAAACCGGTAACGGCGGCGAATATAGCCAATTAGTAGACAAATAGCAGCGACGTTGTTTGCTTTCTTGACTAATGGATAATATTGAATTTATAGTTAATATTATCCACTTCACTATTAGGGATGAAAATATGACTGTCACTAGACATGGACTATCAATTGGTATTGAGCGAGTAAATGACGATTTTTTCTTAACGTTAAAGGCGATTGGTAAATTAACTCACCAAGATTATCAAGTCATCACACCAATGATTGACGCAGCAGTTAAAGAGGTTGATTCACCAAGAATAAAAGCTATTTTTGATGTTACCGAAATGCAAGGGTGGGAATTACGTGCTGCATGGGACGATTTTAAACTCGGTTTGAAACATGGTAGCGAATTTGAAAAAATTGCGATCTATGGTAATAAAAATTGGCAAGAAACGATCGCTAAAATAGGCTCATGGTTTATTTCAGGAGAAGTACAATATTTTGAGGAATATCAACAGGCATTTGCTTGGCTCAATGAATAACGCCTACCCATTTAACGAATGATGACATTTTTAGTTAAGATTTCATTAACACTAAAGCCCTATCACAAATTAACTTACGTACTAGCAACAATAATTGTTGCTAGTATAGTTTATCAGTTAGTTTTTTCTGATGAGCCTAAAGCTACTGAGTCGAATAAATTAATGCTGAGCTTACTTGCCTTAGCTTGGTTAGCATTGGTTAATTTAATGATACAAGTATATTCTAGTGTTCCCGTCGTTTCACAAAGTAAAATATCTATACTAGCGAGATTTAAAAATAGACTTCATCAAGGCCTTTATTACGCTTTGTCTTTTGTTTTTATAGTGATGTCGACAGTGGTAATTATACTGTCTTATAAGATGTTAACGGTTTAAGCCACATTGGTTTTTGGATCATCTGGCATCGCCGAGCTTCCATTTCCACTTTGTAATCTTCGTCTTCGGCAAATAAACAGGCTATTACCCGCTTGTTTTTTAGCTTCTGATTTAGCTTTAGAGGCTAAGTCAGCAATATGATGATACGAAGAATACCAAGATATATCTGGCTGAATAGCACCAATAGCTAAGCTTACTAAGGGGTGAAAGACTTCATTACCTCTTCGATCAAGGGCACTGTAGCCTTGTTGTTTTTGATGTTCTTCACTAATAAACACTAAACTTTGTTTGGCAAAATCGCGTAATATCTTTTGACAAACAATTTCTACATTATTATTTTTGAACATAATAATAAAGTCATCACCACCAATATGACCAACGAAGCAATGCTTGTTGTTGGTATTAATCATTATACAGTTTGCTAGTGCTTTAAGTAGTAAGTCACCTTTTGCATAGCCATAAATATCATTAAACGGTTTGAAATGATTCAAATCTAAATAAGCTAAGTGAAAGTCTTTCTGCTTTTTTAGCATGTAATCAATTTCTTTTTCTATCACCACATTACCGGGTAACCCTGTGAGCGGGTTTGCATATCG
>JAWUXK010000060.1:0-11499 GCA_034111385.1 Colwellia sp.
GCGTAACGCCATTAATCACTGTTGATTTATGGGAACATGCTTATTATATTGATTATCGTAATTTACGTCCTAAATATATGGAAGCGTTTTGGGCTTTAGCTAATTGGGATTTTGCCCAAGCTAACTTTGGCTAATCTTCTAGTTTCGACTTCATATACATAGCCGAACAATCTAAAAAACAAATTAAAGTTGGAATGATAAACAAAAATTCATACTCGTTTATCATTCCTTTTTATTACTCCTTAATAAGGCTATCTGGATCTTCCAGGTAATAATAACTCTCTTCCTCAATATCATTCTGCACAAATTAAAATATCCAACATTTACTTTTCTTTTATAAAAAACAAACTTAAACTAGCAAAACCAAAGCACGATATATCGTGCTTATTAAAAGCACGCCCCAAACAAAAGAATTTGAGAGTTTATGTCCAATAATATTGAGAAGTTCTTAGTCAATTCAAATTTATTATTAAACGCCGTTGGCGAAGGAGTTTATGGATTTGATAGTAACGGTAATGTGGTCTTTATAAACCCAGCCGCTGAACAAATGACAGGCTGGCAAGCAAATGAGTTACTTGGCAAAAACATTCATGAATACCACCACCATAGCCATGAAGATGGCACTCCCTACCCCTGTGATGAATGCCACATCTACAATACCATGCGTGACGGGATAGAGCGTAAAATAACCAATGAAGTTTTTTGGCGCAAAGATGGTACTAACTTCCCTGTTGAGTACACATCAACTCCCGTATTTAAAGAGGATAAACTCATTGGAGCCGTTGCCGTTTTTCGCGATGTTAGTCAACAACGACTCGCAGATAAAAAGCTTAAGGAAGCGCTAAAAAGAGTTCAAGATCTCACCGAAAAACTTCAAGATGAAAACAGCTACCTGCAAGATGAAATTAATAAAACATGGAATGGCTCCGGCTTAGAAGGTAATAACCGTGCGTTTAGAGATATGTTACAGCAAATTAAAATTGTCGCTAAAACCGATAGCACTGTACTAATTCTAGGTGAAAATGGTACGGGAAAAGAAGTTGTGGCGCGTAATTTACACCAACTTAGTGAACGTTGCAGTTCACCGTTAGTTAAAGTCAATTGCGCTGCATTTAGCGCCAACCTATTAGAGTCAGAGTTATTTGGTCATGAAAAAGGGGCTTTTACCGGTGCCAACGAAAGACGTAAAGGTCGCTTTGAGTTAGCTGATAAAGGCACTTTATTTTTAGATGAAATTGGTGAGTTATCGTTAGAAGCACAAAGTAAATTATTACGAGTATTACAAGAAAGAGAACTAGAACGTGTCGGCGGTAGCAAAACCATTAAAGTTGATATAAGAATTATTGCTGCCACCAATAGAGACTTATTGGATATGGTCGAGAAAGGGCTTTTTAGAATGGATTTATTTTACCGTTTAAATGTTTTTCCCATTAATATACCAGCATTAAGGCAGCGTATCGAAGATATACCGTTACTATGCCACGGTATATTAAAGCAACTAAATAGTAAGCTTAATAAAAATATTCAAGGCATTAATAAACAAAGTTTAGCTAAGCTGTCAAATTATCATTGGCCAGGTAATATTCGAGAGTTACAAAATATTTTAGAGCGTGAAGTCATTTTGTCGACCTCTGAACTGCTCAATATCCAACAGAACTTTTCCCAAAGTCACCCCGTGAATAATTCCGCCCAAAAATCACTTGCCGAAATAGAAAAAGATTATATTATTCAGGTACTAAATAATTATAACTGGCGTATTGGTGGAGATAACGGTGCCGCAAAAATACTTAACATGCCCGATAGTACGCTTAGATCGCGGATGAAGAAACTCAATATCATTAGAAAATAAAGTAAAACCGCGACATATCGCCATCACACGATATATCGTGGCTATAATTCATGACAAAAATACATAAATCATTATAATACAGTACCTTAAGAAAATTAAACATTGGCTCATTAATTGAAGTAAGAAGTTTACTCTTTTATAACTTTGTACATAACCAATGACGTTTAATTTTAAAGAAGAACAACTGATCATCAAACCGCATAAATCACAACAATCGATCTATGTAAGAGAACAAAAAGGCAAATACCAAAACTATCGTCGACTGCTCAGTTGGTTATTAATGCTAACTTTTATCATCATTCCTTTTTTACAATATCAAGGACAACAAGCAGTACTATTTGACGTTGGCAAGCAACAGTTTAGAGTGTTCTCCCTTACTTTTTGGCCACAAGATTTTATCTTACTAGCCGGTATTTTAATGCTCGCGGCTTTCGCGCTATTTTTTGTTACTACTTGGCTAGGGCGTGTTTGGTGTGGCTATGTCTGTCCACAAACTATCTGGACCTTAGCCTATGTTTGGGTTGAACATAGAATTGAAGGAAAACGAAATCAACGTAAAGCACTAGATAAATCACCATGGAATATGGAAAAACTTAAGAAAAAAACACTTAAACATTCCATTTGGTTGTTAATGTCCTTTTTAACAGCAACAACCTTCATCTCTTACTTTATTCCAGTAAAGAGTTTATATGTTGATTTACTTTCTTTTGATTGGACTGCACTCATCTCTTTTTGGGTCTTATTTTTCACCTTATGCACATACGGCAATGCAGGCTGGTTAAGAGAAAAAGTATGCATCGATATGTGTCCCTATGCTAGATTTCAATCCGCAATGTTTGATAAGAATACTTTGTTAGTTGCGTATGATGCACAACGCGGTGAAAACCGAGGTGCACGTAAACTTAAAGATGATGCAACGAAACTAAAGCAAGAGCAAAACTTAGGCGACTGTGTGGACTGTAACCTTTGTGTAGAAGTATGCCCTGCCGGCATTGATATTCGTAACGGCATGCAATATGAATGCATAAACTGCGCATTGTGTATTGATGCATGTGATGAAACGATGGCACGCTTTAACTACAAAAAAGGATTAATCAGCTATACAAGCGAAAATGCATTAACGGGAGAAAAACCAAACAGATTCAGCTTTAAATTGATTGCTTATGCTACCTTTTGCCTCGTGTGCTCTATCGCCATGGTATTATGGATTAATACACGAATACCATTGGAAGCAAATATACTGCGCGATAGAGGGGCCTTATATAATGTTAATTACAAAGGCATAATCGAAAATACTTATACGTTAAAAATACTCAACAAAAGCCAGCAAGCATTACATTTTAGTATCAAAGTACCCGAACTTGATGGTTATATCATTGGGCTACCCAAAAAATTACTAATACAACCCGGTGCTATGCATACGGTTCCTCTTACCTTAACTATTGATAAAGTTAACCTACAACATAAAATAACTAACATCAGCTTTATGATTCAAGCTATTGAGCAGCCCAATATTTTATTAAAACGAAATACAATGTTTTTTAGTGGTTAGCCTCACTCTGTTATCAATCAAATATGAACGGTTTATCTATTCAGTAGCGTACTGAAATCTTAGTACGCTACTGTATAAACCTAAGTTATAGCGTGTTACTGCACGAGAAAAACTTTCATTAAAATGTGTGTTTTAACGAATACACAGAGAGCTAAAACAGTAAGCAATTGCCTAATTAATTTCTATTTTTCAAAATGCTAGTACATTTTTTTTACACTATTTGTTAGCAAAATCAGCTAAAACAACTAATCTTAAAGTAAGACATTAAAAAATTAACATTGGTAAGTTTGCCCGCAACATTTTGGAGATGGATATGACAATTTTTCAACATTATCAATCACGTTACGAACAAGCACAACAAGAAGAGTTAAGCTTACAAGAGTTTTTATCGCTCTGTAAAGACAACAAACTTGCCTATGCTAGCGCATCAGAAAGACTACTCAGTGCCATTGGCGAACCCGAAGCTATTGACACTTCAACGGAGCCTACTTTAAGCCGAATTTTTTCCAATAGAGTCATTAATCGATATCCTGCCTTTACTGACTTTTATGGTATGGAAGAGGCTATTGAACAAATAGTCGCTTACCTTAAACATGCCTCTCAAGGCTTAGAAGAACAAAAACAGATACTTTATTTACTTGGTCCTGTTGGTGGTGGTAAATCATCACTAGCCGAGAAGTTAAAGGCGTTAATGCAAAAAGAGCCTATTTATGTTCTTAGTGTAAATGGCGAACGTAGCCCAGTAAATGATCACCCATTTTGCCTGTTTGATGTACATTCAGATGGAAAAATATTAAAGGATGAATACAACATTCCTGAGCGTTATCTTAATAACATAATATCGCCATGGGCCGCTAAACGATTACATGAATTTAAAGGTGATATAGCCCAATTCAAAGTGGTAAAAGTATATCCTTCAATTTTAGATCAAATTGCTATTGCTAAAACCGAACCCGGAGATGATAACAATCAAGATATTTCAGCTCTCGTCGGTAAAGTTGATATTAGACAGTTGGAGCATTTTGCTCAAAATGACGCAGATGCTTATAGTTATTCGGGTGCATTGTGTAGAGCAAACCAAGGGATGATGGAATTTGTAGAAATGTTCAAAGCGCCAATAAAGGTACTTCATCCTTTATTAACCGCGACTCAAGAAGGTAACTACAACCCAACCGAAGGGTTATCAGCCCTACCATTTAATGGCATTTTATTAGCACATTCAAATGAATCTGAATGGACAACCTTTAGAAATAATAAAAATAACGAAGCATTTTTAGATAGAGTTTATATTGTCAAAGTACCCTATTGTATGCGCGTATCTGAAGAAGTTAATATTTATAGAAAGTTATTAGAAAACAGTGAATTAAAAACAGCTCAATGTGCACCAGACACCTTAGAAATTCTAGCGCAGTTTTCAGTTCTTTCTCGATTAAAAGATCCAGTTAACTCTAGCATCTATTCTAAAATGCGAGTTTATGACGGTGAAACGTTAAAAGATACCGATCCAAAAGCGAAATCATATCAAGAGTATAAAGATTATGCCGGTATTGATGAAGGCATGTCAGGTTTATCAACTCGATTTGCTTTTAAAATACTCTCACGAGTATTTAATTTTGACAATATTGAAGTTGCCGCTAATCCTGTACATTTATTTTATGTGCTTGAGCAGCAAGTAGAGCGGGAGCAATTACCAAAAGAAACTGCTGAACGTTATTTAGAATTTATCAAAGGCTATTTAACACCTCACTATATTGAATTTATCGGTAAAGAAATTCAAACAGCCTACTTAGAGTCATACTCAGAATATGGTCAAAACATATTTGATCGCTATGTTACTTATGCTGATTTTTGGATTCAAGATCAAGAATATCGCGATGCAGAAACAGGTCAACTATTTGATAGGCAAGCGCTAAATGAGGAGTTAGAAAAAATAGAAAAACCCGCAGGCATAAGTAACCCTAAAGATTTTCGTAATGAAATTGTCAACTTTGTACTAAGAGCAAAAGCACATAATAATGGTCATAATCCATCATGGGTTAGCTATGAAAAACTACGTACTGTCATTGAGAAAAAAATGTTTTCTAATACTGAAGACTTATTACCGGTTATTTCTTTCAATTCAAAAACATCAAAAGATGATCAACAAAAACATGATGATTTTGTTGAACGCATGATGAGTAAGGGTTATACCCAAAAACAAGTCAGATTATTATCAGAATGGTATTTACGCGTGAGAAAGTCTTCCTAAGTTGTGTCTCTTTAATTAAACGCTTTGGCTAATGGTCATAGATCAGCCAAGCAGGTAACTGAAGAGTTAAGGAATTTATATGACTAACTTTATTGATAGAAGACTCAACAGTAAAAATAAAAGTACTGTCAATCGTCAGCGCTTTTTACGACGCTATAAAAACCAAATAAAAAAATCCGTATCCGATGCTATTAATAAACGTGGCATCACAGATATAGATTCTGGTGAAAATATAGTTATTCCCAAAAAAGATTTATCTGAACCCGTGTTTAAACGAGGCAGTGGTGGTATTGGTGATAGAGTCCACCCTGGAAATGATCAATTTACCACAGGTGACCGCATAGCTAAACCGCCTTCTCAGCAAGGGAAAGGGAGTGGTGAAGGTGATGCCAGTAACAGCGGTGAAGGTGATGATGACTTTACTTTTTCAATATCTAAAGAAGAATACCTAAATTTACTTTTTGAAGACTTAGAATTACCCAATTTAGAAAAAAATCAACTTGATAAACTTATTGAATATAAAACTGTTCGTTCAGGCTTTTGTGCAGAAGGAAACCCTTCCAATATTGATATCGTCAAATCATTGCAAGGGTCAATTGCCAGACGTATCGCCATGACATCTTCAAAACGTAAACAACTCAAAGAATACCAACAAGCATTAGCTGATTTAGAGCAAGATAAACATGATCATATAAACGAAGAGCGAGAGCTTAAAAAACTAATAGTTGTGCTTGAGAAAAAAATAGCAAAAACCCCTTTTATTGACACGTTTGATTTACGTTTTAGAAATTTTGCCAAGCAGGCTGTGCCTACTTCAAAAGCGGTCATGTTTTGCTTAATGGATGTATCTGGTTCAATGGACCAAGCAACGAAAGAAATGGCCAAGCGATTTTATATTTTACTTTATTTATTTTTAAGCAGAACTTACAAAAATATTGATGTTGTCTATATTCGGCATCACACCCAAGCCAAAGAAGTAGATGAACATGAGTTTTTCTACTCTCAAGAAACAGGGGGAACAATTGCCTCAAGTGCTTTGGAATTAATGGATGAAATAATCACTGAAAGATATGATAACAATCAATGGAACATTTATGGTGCTCAAGCATCTGATGGAGATAACTGGGCTGATGATTCGCCGCAATGTAAATCATTACTCATTAATAAAATATTACCTAAAACACGTTATTTTAGCTATATAGAAATAACTCAGCGAGCCCACCAAACACTATGGCAACAATATCAACAAATAAAGGAAACTAACCCTAATTTCGCCATACAACATATAAAAGAAGTTGCAGACATATACCCTGTTTTTAGAAAATTATTTAAAAAGAACACCTACGCCTCAGTGTAGATACGTTAAGACAAAAATAGGAGATAGGTGAAATTATGGGAACAGCAAACAAAAAAGAACCTTCAAAAGTGACTCCGAAAGTAAAGCCTTTAAACGATTGCCCAGATTGGACTTTCGACTTACTAGAACAGTATCAAGCAGAAATAGCACGTGTTGCTAAGCATTACCGACTTGATACTTACACGAATCAAATCGAAGTCATTACTGCTGAGCAAATGATGGATGCATACGCTGGTGTTGGTATGCCTATTGGTTATAACCATTGGACTTTTGGTAAAAAATTTATTCAAACAGAACAAACATACAAACGTGGACAAATGGGACTAGCCTACGAAATAGTCATTAATTCTAGTCCATGTATTTCCTATTTGATGGAAGAGAATACTATGCCAATGCAGGCGCTAGTGATGGCTCACGCTTGTTATGGTCATAATTCATTTTTCAAAGGTAATTATTTATTTAAATCATGGACCGATGCTAGTTCTATTATCGATTATTTGCTCTTTGCAAAAAACTATATCGCTAAGTGTGAACATAAATACGGCATTGATGACGTTGAAGCAACATTAGATGCCTGTCACGCTTTAATGAATCATGGTGTTGATCGATATAAACGACCGCAAAAAATATCACTTATTGAAGAATTAAAACGTCAAAAAGAACGAGAGGAATACCTACAATCTCAAGTTAACATGCTATGGAAAACTGCTCCTGATGCTAACCAAGACAACAATGAGCATAGGTATAAATTCCCTTCTGAGCCACAAGAAAACATTCTATATTTTATTGAAAAAAATGCCCCTTTGCTAAAACCTTGGCAACGAGAAATAGTCAGGATTGTCAGAAAAATTTCTCAATATTTCTATCCACAAAAACAAACCCAAGTGATGAATGAAGGCTGGGCATGTTTTTGGCATTACACCATATTAAACCACCTTTATGATGAAGGATTAGTGACCGATAAGTTCATGTTGGAGTTTTTACATAGTCACACCAATGTCGTTGCTCAACCAGACTATAACAGTAAGTATTATTCCGGCATTAACCCTTATGCATTAGGTTTTAATATGTTTATTGATATCAGACGTATTTGTGAACATCCGACTGAAGAAGACAAAGAATTTTTTCCCGAAATTGCCGGAAGTAATTGGTTAGATACTTTACATTTTGCGATGGAAAACTTTAAAGATGAAAGTTTTATCAGCCAATATTTATCACCAAAACTTATTCGCGACTTTAAGCTCTTTCATATTCATGATGATGAAAAAAACAATTATGTAGAAATAGGGGCAATACATAATGAAGAAGGCTATAAGAAAATTAGACATAAATTAGCCGACCAATACAATCTCAGTAATTTAGAGGTCAACATACAAATTATTGATGCAAATATTGATGGCGATAGGTCACTAACGTTACGTTACATACCGCACAATGGTACAAAACTGGGAGACTCTAAAGATGAAGTACTGAAACATTTACACTATTTGTGGCAGTTTGATGTAAAAATTATACAAGAAAATAAAGAAGGAAAAGATGAGGTAATTGCTCAATGTTCTAATCAATCAGACGATGAATAATATAAAAACACTTTATGATGAGTAAAGGCGACTAATTTGTCGCCTTGAAGATGTAATTTACCTTTAAAATACATTAGTCTGCACTAAGCTCTTTTAACACATCCCCTTTTAATTCAGCCCAAAGTTTTCCCGATTCGACACCGTACTTCCTTACTGCAAAAATAGAATCATCAAAACGGTTTTCTTCCGCTAAATCAATCAATTTTTGATAATAAGTTCTAGATATTTCACGCCCCTGAGGATGAGAAAAATATAAACGCCCAATACGTGAGTACAAACCACTGAAACCATTTAATATCAATAAATAAATAGAGTTACCTGATGCTGCCACTAGCGCTTTATTTAATTTATAATCAAAATCAGCAAAAGCCTCTCCAGTATCCTCTAAATCAACATAAGACCCCAATAATTCTATAGCTTTTACCGGGTTGTTCTTTATTGCACCACGCACATATATAGCACTAATATTAGTACGAGCCGATAATAAGTTATCTACTAGATCAGGAATACCTTCTTGATCTAACTGAGCTAAAGTTTCTAAAATATTTAAACTGGACGACTCCCAAAAGTTATTAACTTTCGTGGGTTTACCATGTTTTATTGTTAACCAACCATCTCTAGCTAAACGCTGAAGAACTTCCCTGAGCGTTGTTCGAGTTACCCCTATAAGCTCTGATAATTCCCGTTCTGCGGGTAGAATGGATCCCGGAGGGAAACCTCCATTCCAAATAGATTCAACAATATATTGCTCAGCGAATCCCGCAGGGCTTTTAGCTTTTATTACCATGTTGGCTTAATGACCTATAAACAAAAACACTATAACTGATTCTACCAGAAGATTAACTTGGTACAAGTGTAAACAAAATTGAAATGTATTTTCTTAGTCACTTCAGTTGAGAGTACTGAATATATGATGATTTTACGAGATAGCAGAATTGATACTTTACAAAAATTTAATATATATTGGAGAAAAACCATATTAAAAATTGTACCCGGAGCCGGACTTGAACCGGTACGCTTTTAGCCAGACTTGCCCACTAAAAGCTTCAGGTTTGATATTTATTTATCACTGTATTCTTTATCAGTTGAACAAGCATTACTGTCATTGGCTGGCAGTGCTTTTAGGTTGGCTTGAATGAATTAAAAACGGGTTTGTGGGTTGTCATAAATAATATCTCCTCGCTTAATTAGTTTAATTAAGGGATAAAAACACCTTCAAATAATTAATATATGCTTAGGAATACACTAATGCCAGCAGCTCCGTTTGAGTTCAATTGGTGGATGCGGCAAAGCAGACAATAAATAGTTCAAACGCTGTACTAGCTTTGTTCTATTATGCCTCTTCGCCATTTTTTGTTGCTTATTACTGAAATAATTTACCTCGACAAATCTTCACGTAATACATAAACGTTATACAAAATTGATTCAAAATGCGATGACCAACGTTTTAGGACTTCTTTAGCCTTTTTTTCGCTTCCTAAATGTTTAGCTAACATTTCACTAAATTTTACTTCTGGAGGTGCCATATCCCCATAATTCATATAAGGAATTGCGAGGTTTATTTTTGATTGACCGTTAACATTTACATCCCAAAACCAATTATATGGCCAATTTTCCTTTTTAGCAGCATCACTGAAAGTTTTCTTGTCTTTTTCTAATGCCTCGTAGTGCCCTAATTTAACCTTATAGGTATTAACACCCACATACTTATATTTTAAATCGGCTGGCCAATTACTATTTTTGAAATCAGCTTCAGAACGATTGCGTTCGAAATGGGCAACATATTTACCCACATTTTTACGCCAGTTTTCAATCACTTTTGATTTAGTATGCCATTGACGATAATCATCAAGATCCGACCAGGATTCACAACAAGAACGAACTATATAAGCATTCATTTTTGATCCCATATCGGCCTTATACACATTCCATGTACGAGGATCCTTCATAGACTTTCGGTATGCACCGTGTTTTTTGAACGCTTTTTCAAAATCTGCTGATTGCCCAGCTTTAGGGACAAAAACCCACGTAGTGGAGATGTTTTTTTCTAATTTTTTTTCTTCTGCATTTATAGGAACTGATACCCAACTCATCAGCAGGATGAACAGTGAAAAATAAAATGGTATAGCTTTTATGGTTTTAGTCATTTTGGTTTCCTTTTTTGATTAAAAATCCATGACAACCGCTAATAACTAAATAAAAACAAAAACACGAAGTAATCTTGTTTTTATTTAAATTCAATACCTAAAGAGCATAGTCAATGAGTGTAATAAAAACCACTTATTGCTTAATATTTAAACAGTAGAAAATATAATTATCGGGTTAGCCTTATTATTAATATCCTACAATGGTGCCAAAACTGTTAGCTACGGCCAGATATGAACAATAAATAATTGGGGTGCGTATTGCTGATGTTTACTTAAAAGTACATTCAGCGAATAAAAATCAACTGACAATTCCCGTGTATGGACCGGAAGCGCTACTACAGCAGGAGATGAACCGTGCGAGGACCGGAGGTTTTTTGTTAGCTATTGTATTCAAAAAAGAGAATAAGCGAAAATTTAGATAAAGTTATGACCGTTTCGAGGCGTATAAAATACGTAACACAAGGGATTTAATTTATTGCTGTTAAATTGTTTCATACAGAAAACTGATGATTTAAAAAAGAATTATTTTAGAATGATAAAAATATTATTCTAATGTGACTTATTGATAATCAGAAATAAAATAATTTTTATCTTATGACAATTTAACTATTATCTTCTTGAAAAGAAGATGGTACCCGGAGCCGGACTTGAACCGGCACGCTTTTCGGCGAGGGATTTTAAATACTTCGTATAAGATACGATTAAACAAGTATTATCAGTTACACGAAAGTAATCCTCTAAATATTTAAAGATTGTTTATTTACCT
>JAWUXK010000061.1:0-62901 GCA_034111385.1 Colwellia sp.
GGAACGAACCCAGCAATCAGTTTATCAAATCGCCCACAGTTTGGTGACTACCAAGCTAATGGCGTAATGGGTGCGGCTAAAAAATTAAAAACCAACCCACGTGAACTCGCAACTAAGGTTGTTGCTGAGTTAAACCTAGACGGTATTGCGAGTAAAATTGAACTCGCAGGTCCTGGTTTTATAAATATTCATTTAGATCAAAACTGGCTTGCATCACAACTTAATAATGTTGCTCAAGATGAGCATATTGGTGTAACACAACGAGGCTCACTACAAGATATGCAACAAACCGTTGTTGTCGATTACAGTGCGCCTAACCTCGCCAAAGAAATGCATGTTGGTCACTTACGCTCAACCATTATTGGTGATGCCGTAGTGCGCGCATTAGAGTTTCGTGGTGACAAGGTTGTTCGTCAAAATCATATGGGCGACTGGGGTACACAGTTTGGCATGTTAATCGCTCACTTAAGCGATAAACTAGCCAGTAATGAAGTGGCTGAAACAGCCCTTAGCGATTTAGAAAACTTTTATCGTGAAGCCAAAGTTCGTTTTGATAATGAAGAAGGCTTTGCAGATCGCGCCCGTGCCGATGTAGTTAAATTGCAAAGTGGTGATGCGGATTCAGCTAAGCTATGGAAACAGTTTATTGACATTTCAATTGCCCACAGTGAAGAAATTTATTCTAAATTAAATGTCTCGTTAAAACGTAGCGACATCATGGGTGAAAGTGCTTATAACGATGATTTATCTGCAGTAATCGATGAGTTAATGGCTCAAGAAATCGCGGTAGAAGATCAAGGTGCTAAAGTTGTTTTTATTGATGAAATGGCAAACAAAGCCGGCGAGCCTTCAGTCTTTATAGTACAAAAATCTGGTGGTGGCTTCTTATACGCCACTACCGATTTATCTGCTTGTCGTTATCGTAGTGGTAAGCTAGCAGCTGATCGTATTATTATTTTCACTGATGCACGTCAATCATTACATTTTAAACAAGTTGAGATGGTTGCCCGTAAGGCTGGCTTTTTACCTGAGCACGTTGGTTATGATCACTGCCCGTTTGGTATGATGATGGGGGACGATGGCAAACCATTTAAAACCCGTACTGGCGGTACAATCAAATTAGCAGAGTTATTAGACGAAGCTATCAGCAGAGCAAGTGTGTTAATTAAAGAAAAAAATCCTGAGATTAACACCGCTGATTTAGCTGAAATTTCTGAAAAAGTAGGAATAGGCGCAGTTAAATTTGCCGATTTATCAAAAAATCGTACTAGTGATTATATTTTTAACTGGAAAACCATGTTGAGCTTTGAAGGCGCAACGGCACCTTATTTACAATACGCTTACTCTCGTATTCAAAGTATTTTCCTTAAAGCTGGTGTTACCCAAACACAAGCAAGCATAGCGATTATTGAACCGCAAGAAAAAGCCTTGGCGTTAAAACTATTACAACTTGAAGATGTGATTGATGCCGTAATCAGTGAGTGTACGCCAAACTTGTTATGTAATTATTTATATGAGCTGGCAAGTCTTTATATGAGTTTTTACGAAGCCTGTCCTATTCTTAAAGAAGGTATTGAAACAGACGTGAAAGAGTCTCGTTTAGCCTTATGCCAATTAATTGCAAAAACCTTAAAACAAGGATTAGATGTTTTAGGTATTGACGTTATGGATAGAATGTAAAAATAAAATACTATTGAAGAAAACTTTTGTTATCTCAATCAAATTAGGAGGCAATGATGCAATTTACTGATAGTCATTGCCACCTTGATTTTATTGAGTTTCAACAAAAGCTTCCTCAATTACTCAATGAATGCCATCAAAAAAACATTAATCGAATTATTGTTCCTTCAGTAAACCCCGAACATTGGCAAAGAGTCTTATCGTTACCCAACAAAGCAGTTAACAGCAAAGTAAAAATATCCTGTTGCTTAGGGATACATCCTTGGTTTCTTATTATTCAAGATAGCTTACCTGACAGTCGCCCCGCTAAAAACTTAGATCTTTCATTTCATGAACAACAACTCATACAAGCCGTGGCAGAGCACGGTAATACTAATTCCGAAAAGAAGATAGTGGCTATTGGTGAGTGCGGCATTGATGTATTTAAAGCAAAAAAAAATACTGAAAGTGAAGCAGCATTAAATAATAATTTGCAAATACAGCAAGACTTTTTTGAAATGCAATTGAAAATAGCTAAGAAAAACAACCTCCCGGTGATTGTGCATCATTGTCAATCTCACCAATTAATATTACCGCTATTAAAAAAAATCAACCTCGGTAAAGCAGGTGTCATTCATGCTTTTTCAGGAAGTTATCAACAGGCAAAAGCTTATGTAGATTTAGGGTTTAAGTTAGGTATTGGCGGCACAATTACCTACCCAAGAGCGAAAAAAACGATTAATGCGATCAATCGATTACCACTTTCAAGTTTATTAATAGAAACCGATGCGCCTGCCATGCCGCCATGTGGGCAACAAGGTTTCATCAATACTCCATTAAACCTACTTGCTGTTTTTACCGCTTTAGTGAATATAAGAGATGAATCTGCAGCGAGTATAGCCGAGCAAATAGAAAGCACTGTTAACGAACTATTTTTTATCCGCTGACACGATATCAGGTAATCTAAAGCCTTGACGACTAAAGCGGTTTAACCCTCGCGTTAATAAAAATCCCACACAGCCCGCAATGATGAGTAAAAATCGATATAGACTTTGCGTGGTATAGCTGTCTTTAGCCAAAGAGTCGGTCAAATATGATTTTTCGACCGTTAACCGTAAATACCCTATTAGCTTATCTGTACGAATTTCACTAACAAAAGGGCTATAAATATTACTTTTATTGCGTGTGTTTAATTTTTCATCAATACCATAAAGTAACTTTATAGAGGCACTTGCTTCACCACCCGATGAGGATTTTAATAACAGTAAACCTGTCTCATCGTATAAGTGTACTTGTTTAACAAAATCAGCATCGCCCAAATGATTTAAATAGGATTGCAATTGAGCATAGCGTGATTTTTTGCTTTGTCCCCCTTCATTTTCAACGAGTAAGACTAAAACTCCTGCGACTGCCTGCTGTAAAAACCTTTCAGACGTTTGCTCAAAATGCTCGGATAATACTTGTTCACTTTTTTCAGCTGTCGAGACCCATAGCGTCATCAAAAGTACTATAAGTAAAATAGCACTAAGTAATTGCAGAATTTTATTATAAATTGACGATAATTTAGGGTATAAAGGCTGTTCTAATTGTTTCATAATAAACGTGCTGTGCCTCTGTAACAAAATTGCATGAGCTTACATACACTTATAATAGAGAGTTAACGTGTCTTTTTCTACTACTGTGCCTTTTTCTACTAAAATATTATCCTTATCACTTGAATCTTTTTTCAATCAACATCAAAAGTTAGATTGTTTACCCATCCACTTTGACTTAAGTGATAGCGCCTTAACACCCTGTGAAAAAGCGACCACCGATTCTTCAAGCGAAGAACTTGTTGTCTTTGCTGATTTATCGATGGAAAACTTATTAGCTTTACAAAATACTAGTCACATTAGCATTAATGCCTTAACTGCGATTAACACACGTAATCAGCAAACCAGTTATCGTTTTAATGTTAGCTGTTCAGACTTTATTAAAGCGCGTAAATCTATCGCTGATTTTGCTTTAGCGCAAGGCATTGAAGCCGCATTAATTAAAGATGCCCCAAAACTTGCTGAGCCTGGTTTATTGGTCATGGATATGGATTCAACTACCATAGAAATTGAATGTATTGATGAAATAGCAAAATTAGCTGGCGTAGGTGAGCAAGTCGCCGCGGTTACCGAACTTGCTATGCAAGGAGAATTAGATTTCGCCCAAAGCTTGCATCAGCGTGTTGCAACTTTAGCGAACTCACCAGAGCAAATACTTGCCGATGTTGCGAAAAACATCCCCTTAATGGCTGGACTGGAAAATTTAATCACTGAACTAAAAAAACATAACTGGCGAATTGCTGTCGCCTCTGGCGGTTTCACTTATTTTGCTGACCATTTAAAGGAACTATTAGCACTTGATGCGACCTTTGCCAATGTATTAGAGATTGTGGACGGTAAGTTAACCGGTAAAGTATTGGGCTCAGTTGTCGATGCACAAGTAAAAGCTGACTCATTAACGTTATTAGCTGAGCAATATCAAATACCGGACAGTCAAACCGTTGCTATGGGTGATGGCGCCAATGATCTTGTTATGATGGCTGCAGCAGGTTTTGGCGTGGCTTTTCATGCTAAACCTATCGTTTTAGCCCAGGCAGATAGTAGTATCAATAAACAAGGATTAGATTGCCTACTCCATTGGCTGGCTTAAGCTGCTTTGATAAATATTGTATGCCTCTTGTAACTAAGTGATTAACGCTTAGTTTTTGAGGCTTACGACTGAGATAAATTATAACTAAACAATACTTCCTTGGTAATATCAAAATACTGGATCATACCAGCAACACTCCAAATATCTTGTTCAAGTTTCTTGCCACGATGAATCGCATACGAACTAATATAACTTAGCTCTGGATTTAAATATTCCATGTCCGGTTCATTTGTGCGTGAAATCATAAGCTTCAAGCAATAAAATTGTCCACGTTTTAATGACTTTTTAATAAAGAACCGTTTTAAGTCCGGTGTAGTCAATTCCGTATCAAGAGTTAGTTTTATTGACTTTTCTACTGTATCTTCGTTAGGGTTTATCGCTATATAAAGTAACTCTGTTATTGCCTCATCACCAACTAATAATGACTTAAAATGCTTATCTAACAGGTTGCTAGATTGTAACTTGGTCAGTAATGGGTACAAATTATAGTAACTTTTTCGATCACTTAATCGCTTCATTTGCCTAAATAATTCACTCGAATCATTATTACTGGCAATTGACTCAACCTTATAGCGACTACCACTCGTTTGCACCACCAAAGTAGGTGTATTCATCGTTTTAGCATAACTAGTACGAATAGCTTCACTTAAGCCAGGTGTTAATATTGCGTATTCATCTAGCGTTAATTTCTCACGGTTTTTATTAATTAATAATTTGAAAAATGATCTACCAATATGTTGATGTGCTTTAACATGAACACGTAAATTAAGAATGGTTTTCTTTTTATTAATACGTATCACTTCATAAGGTAACTGCTTTAGATCAAAAGCCGATGTGATTTTTTGTAAGTTAGGGAAAGTTAAATAAACAATATCTCCTTTTACCAACATCGCAGGTTTATCAAGTTCCATTTTTAAACCCGAAACAGAAAAATCATGTGATTTCCCCTGCCATTTTATTTTTTTACTCTCAACAACAACGGGGGTATCATAAATAAAACGTGACTCTTGCCGCTGGTTCTTATAACTAACGCCCAACTCGTCAACTGCACTCGGTGTTGTAAAACGCCGATGCCCATATTTTTTTAATTTAGTGGTCGGTATTTTTTCACTAACAATCTGTTGATATTGAGCCACAAGACTCGGATGAGTTATATCATTAACGACAGTGATAAATGGTATGGACGCTAACGAAGTAATTACCTCATCTGAAGGGGGTAAATTAATAAATTGCTCTTTCTTTGAAAGACTATTCGCTAAAGTAAATGGAGAATAAGTACTATTTTCATCTCTATTTACATAAGACAGTTCGGTAATTGAAAATGTTTTTTGATTCGCAGCTAACATTAAAAAAGAAGAGGAAAAACTGTTGTCTAGTTGCAGTTGTTCTTCATCCATTGAATAAAAAAAACTTTTCCCCTGTGATTGATGAATAAAACTATAGACTAATAAAGTCTTATCTCGAGCATGTTGTAAACGCGCTAATCGCTGTTCATCTAAAAGGGTTGGTAAAGTCGAATTCCCTGCTTCATCTTGCCAATATTGATAAATGGCTTGGTTATTTTTTGTCGTTAATGCATAACGAGGCACTAATCCGGTTTCCCCTTTTTCAATATAAACGGGTAACTCTGTTAATTGAGGAAGAATGAATTGCTCAAAACTGCGTGATTGTAGCGCAGTAATAGTGTTATCTAAATTGATTTTATATCGACGCTTATTCCCTTGAATAAAACCAGATAAAAACTGACTAAAAGTATCCCTTTCAGGTACTTGAATTCGTTGACAACCAATTAGTTGGGTATTACCATCGCGATGAATATTTTTTATTTTAAAAGAGAATACATCAGTAGCACTAAATTGAAACTCTTGTTCTAAACCCGAAAAAGTAATATCTATAATTTGACCAATTTGCAGTTGAATTACATTAGTTAAACGAAACTTACATCCCAACGAACTAATATCAGAACTAGTCGCTCGCAATTGTTGTTTATTTTCCAAATTAATAACAATTGGGATGGCAAAGTTCATTCGCTCTTCACAACGATCAGCGTAATCATTAAATCGAAATAATGAGCCAGGATACTGAAATTTTTCTGAACTTTTTGTCACTGGTTCTTCAGTGGTACGTATATAGCCTGACTGCTCGGTTTGATATATAACCCGAAAGTTATTTTCAGTATTTTTAACTGCCTCATAAACACCAAAGGTGTAAGTTCCATATTCAGCAACATGTTCTTCAAATACACGAATAGCCACCTCATCTAAGAAATGACTTTGCCCGTTATACTCATATAGTTTACATACACCATTCACTAAACCACGTAAATCAATAGAACGGGTACAAGCACTAGCTAACCGTTTCAATTCCATTTTTAAAATAAACTTTTCTGTTTTAGAAAGGCTTTTAGTACTTGACGCAAATTTAGCATCAAAGTTAGTTTTGTTAACTTTGCCACGAAAAGTATCAATGATATGTTGGTATTTTGAAAAGTCTTTAATCATGAATAATTATTTTATTTAGGCTCAATATCAATAAAGTAATAAAAAGCATTATAATTTGAAATACTTGAATTCAGCAATAGTATTTACATTGCTTCAGAGTTAAATTAAATGCAACTTATTTATATATAACACATAAAGCAATATTTATGCCTAATTAAGTAGTGCAAAACGAATATAATAAAAAGTAAAAAGATTGTCGCTTATGTTTACTAAGCCCCCTATGTTTTAAGCCGGTAGGCACAAGTCATCATGAGAAAAAGTCTGAAGTATGTAATCAAAGTTTTGGCTGGCTAAGTTAGGTACTTAGAATAAATCCAACAGTTTCGCTATTTTTTAGAAAATGATAATGTCAATGTTCAAAATATTGACGTTATGAACTTAACAAAAAAAGCATGGCATCAACGACGGGATTTTAGCTTTTAAATGATGTATTACTGATGGCTACTGTAAGTCTTGTAATAACATTTTAATTTCAGCGCGTGAATTATCTATTGAGAACACAATGACCTTAACGGAGTCTTCGTCTATAGCAATAGACTCCCAGTGAGAGATCCAAGTATCTTTTAATTGAACTAATGACTGTTTAACTTTTTTAGTGGTTAATACACTTAAATCCTCCGTTAATCCTACTTTAACCCAGCCTTTTCTTGGGCTACCTTCCACCGTGTTTTGATCATAGTGAGCCGAATATACTAATTGTTCTAATTCAGATAGTACTAATAACAATTCAAAGCATGCCGTTCTGGTATTAGTATTTTGCTCAGACACCTCCATACGCCAGACATTATATGAAAAGCCAAGAAGCGCAAACAGTAAACTAGCCACCACCGCCACTTGATAATTTCTTATTTGTTTTTCAGCATGAATATCCATAATTTCTACCTCGACGATATAGTAGGTAACCTAGTTATACTAAAAAATACTAGTCAACGAAGAATAACTATTTTTAGTTAAACCTTTATTACCAATTTCAATGGTAATTATTACGACGTTGCCACCACTGTGAATCACAATATAATAAATAGGTAATAAACAACGTCAAAAGGTATTAATGATTAACGGTGCTTACCATTTTTATTTTTCATACTTGCCACATTGCGGGCGATAGCCAAAAGATCTGGTGAAATATCGTCAGCTCCTGCTTTAATTAATTTACTCACATCACCCGATGAAAATAAAGAACCCCGTTCAGATTTAACACCTAAGGATCTAACAAAGTCTTTTGTCTTACCTGTACTCGATGTATCAATATACTTAAAAATAATTTGTTCATTAAAGCTCTGAGGCTCTTCTTTCAAAGTAGAAATTTGTTCTGCACGAAGCTTTATTTCGGCCTCTAATATTTCAATTAATTCGGCAATATCTGAATAGGGTTTCATAATGTTATTTAGTTCTCATAGATTTTCTGGTGGTGCCCTTAGGCAGGCATTTTACAATAAAAATAAGAGAGTAGCGAAAAGAATGATCGCACAAATTCTCAGGTTACTATATTGCAAATGAACGAGACACATATATACTGTATGTAAAAACAGTTCAATTATTACCTCACGAGATAACAATGGCCAAAAAAGATAAAACTCAATACATGTGTAGTGAATGCGGTGAAACCCATCAGCGCTGGTTAGGTCAATGTTCTTGTGGTTCATGGAATACGATAATTGAGTTCAAAGAAGCAAAAATAGTTACACAGCGCACGCCCAACTCCAAACAACATAAAGGGTATTCAAAACAAGATGCTAAGATTGAAAATCTTAGCAAAGTCTCTGATACAAATTTAATCCGATTTGACACCGGAAGTTCTGAGTTCAATCGTGTTTTAGGTGGCGGTATTGTTGAAGCATCCGTCGTATTGGTAGCAGGAGATCCCGGCGCAGGCAAAAGTACCTTACTGATAAAAACGTGTTCAAATCTCAGTAAACTAGGCAAAGCTTTATATACATCTGGCGAAGAGTCTAAAAGCCAAGTTCGAGATCGTGGCCTAAGGTTACAACTTGATATTAGCAATATTGACATAATGAACTCAGGCGATGTTGAATTAATTTGTGATGTTGTGGTAGCTGAGGGGTACAAGTTTTTAATTATTGACTCTATCCAAACTGCATTTGTAAGCTCACTGCCTAATGCTCCTGGTGGCGTAACTCAGGTGAAAGAATCAGCATCTATACTAAACCGACTAGCCAAAGAACATGGCGTTACCGTTATTCTTGTATGTCACGTTTCAAAATCAGGTGATATGGCAGGACCAAAGGTGTTGGAACATATCGGCGACACTATGTGTAAAATTGAAAGCGAAGACGACAGTAAATATCGGACTTTACGTGCCTCTAAAAACCGCTTTGGCGATACGACTGAAGTGGGGACATTCGCAATGACCGCAAGAGGTATGCAGGATATTGTTAATCCGTCAGCTATTTTTTTAGAAAAGGGCGGCATAGAGTCTAGTGGCAATATGGCCTATGCTTCGAACGATGGTGGCAGAACCTTACTTATAAATATTCAATCACTCGTCACACAATCACACGGTGAAAACCCAGTAAGAGGCGGCGTTGGTTTTGACTATAAACGTATGTCGATGTTATTGGCAATATTGCAAAACAGAATGGGCGTCAATATTGGCGGAAATGATATTTATGTTAATGTTGTTTCAGGGGTAAATTTAACTAAAGACGTGGGTGCAGATCTGCCGCTTGTTTTGGCCATGATTTCTTCAAACAATGACTCGATATTATCATCAAACACTATTGCATTCGGTGAAATTGGGCTTTCAGGTGAGATACGTCCAGTTCCCTCAGGTGAAGAACGTGTCAAAGAAGCTATTCGAAATGATTTTAAAACGATAATTTTACCAAAGCGAAATTATAGTCCCCGACTGGAAACCGCCGGCGTTAACATTATTCCAGTTTCAAGTGTCAGTGAATTACACAACGTTTTTAATCTGGCTAAATCTTAATTTCAACACTGCTTTCGGTTGCCCTGAATAAAGGGCAATCAATAACCACTCTCGGGTTAAAATATGCTCCCACACTGATTTATAACGGCATGGCCGATGATAAGGTACTGTTTACCAATGTCACTAAACTCATTATAACATTGCATGCGGGGAAAGAGGTAAAAGTGCACTTAAACAAAACTATTATGGACTTCTTTGATAGGCAACTTAAAAAATATCTTTAACAAAAAATAGCAAAATGAAGTCGAATCATTTTGCTATTATTGGAGGAAAAAACGCTTAAAAGTTACAGCTCTGAACTATTAATCAGGCTCATAATCTAAGTTTGCTGATAGCCAGCGTTCTGCTTGCTCTATCGTCATACCTTTACGAGCGGCATAATCAAGCACTTGATCTTTTGCAAGTTTAGCTACCGCAAAGTACTTAGATTCAGGATGAGAGAAGTACCAACCACTTACCGCAGCACCTGGCCACATCGCATAGCTTGAGGTGAGGTCCATATCAATGTTTTCTTTGACATTAAGTAGCTCCCACAATAAACCTTTTTCAGTATGTTCAGGACAAGCAGGGTAACCCGGTGCTGGCCTTATGCCTTGATAACTTTCACGAATTAACGCGTCGTTATCTAAATTTTCATCGGGTGCATAACCCCAATACTCTTTACGTACTTTTTCATGTAAGTATTCAGCGCTCGCTTCGGCTAATCTGTCAGCGACTGCTTTAAGTAATATCGAGTTATAATCGTCAAATTCAACGGCATATGCTTTAACCAACTCTTCCACCCCAAAACCTGCTGATACCGCAAAGGCACCAACATAATCTTCAATGTTTGAATCGATTGGCGCAACATAATCAGATAAACAACGGTTAAACTGCCCTGCTGGTTTTTTGCTTTGTTGACGTAATTGTTGAAGTCTCATTAATTTTTCGCTGCGACTTTCATCCGTGTATAACTGAATATCATCTTGTTTACTGTTCGCAGGAAATAGACCAAATACCGCTCTCGCTGTAATTTTCTTGTTATTGATAACATCATCAAGCATAGCATTAGCATCATTAAATAATTTAGTTGCTTCGACACCAATCACTTCGTGTTTTAAAATAAGTGGGTACTTGCCTGATAACTGCCATGTCATGAAAAATGGCGTCCAGTCGATATACTTTCTGACTTCATTCAAATCAAGATTATCAAGTACAGTAACACCCAGTTTATTTGGCTTCTTAGGCGTATACCCTTCAAAATTAATTTGTGTCGCATTTGCACGCGCATCTTCAATACTAATTAAACTTGAACGCGGACCTTTCTTGTAATGACGAGCACGCACGCGTTCGTATTCTTCTTTAGTACTCGCATGGAACCCTGCTTTATGTTCTTTTGATAACAAGTTACTTACCACAGATACTGCACGTGATGCATTTGATACATACACAACGGGTTCATCATATTGTGGTTCAATTTTAACAGCTGTATGAGCTTTTGACGTCGTTGCACCACCGATTAATAATGGTAGCTTAAAACCAGTTCTTTTCATTTCTTTGGCAACATGTACCATTTCATCTAGTGATGGCGTAATTAAACCTGAAAGACCGATAATATCGACATTTTCTTCTTTAGCGACACGTAAAATATCATCACAAGATACCATTACACCAAGATCGATAATTTCATAATTGTTACATTGTAAAACAACACCCACAATATTTTTACCGATATCGTGAACATCCCCTTTTACTGTGGCTAATAATATTTTACCGTTACTACTGGCTTCTGTTTTTTCGGCCTCAATAAATGGGTTTAAATGCGCAACCGCTTGTTTCATTACTCGCGCTGACTTCACCACTTGAGGTAAGAACATTTCACCAGCACCAAACAAGTCGCCAACAATGTTCATGCCGTCCATTAACGGCCCTTCAATCACATCTAAAGGTCTAACTGCCGCTAAACGTGCTTCTTCAGTATCTTCTACTATGAATTCATTAATACCTTTCACTAATGCATGTGATAAACGTTCGTTTATCGGTAGTTCTCGCCACGCTAAATCAGCTTTGGCAACTTGTCCACCGGCTTGGCCGTGGAACTCTTGCGCAATATCTAATAAACGCTCAGTCGCGCCGTCATCACTGTTTTGAATAACGTCTTCAACCGCTTGTTTAAGGTTTTTAGGTAAATCTGAATATATCGCTAATTGACCGGCGTTCACGATCCCCATGTCCATACCATTCTTAATGGCGTAGTACAAAAAGACTGCGTGAATAGCTTCACGCACAGGGTTGTTACCCCTAAATGAGAATGATACGTTTGATACACCACCTGAAATCATGGCATACGGTAAATTATCTTTAATATCTTTTACCGCTTCAATAAAATCAACTGCGTAGTTGTTATGTTCTTCAATACCCGTTGCTACGGCAAAAATATTTGGATCAAATATAATATCTTCTGCAGGGTAACCTATTTCATCAACTAGCATGTGGTATGCACGATGACAAATTTCATATTTACGTTTACGCGTATCTGCCTGACCTTCTTCGTCAAACGCCATCACAATAACCGCGGCGCCATAGCGGCGAAGTAACTCGGCTTGTTTGCGGAAGTTCTCTTCACCCTCTTTCAAGCTAATTGAGTTAACAATACCTTTACCTTGAATACATTGTAGGCCTGCTTCAATGATGTCCCATTTAGAAGAGTCAATCATGATAGGCACTTTAGCAATATCAGGCTCACCCGCTATGAGGTTTAAGAAACGCACCATCGCAGCTTTTGATTCCAACATGCCTTCATCCATGTTGATATCAATAATTTGTGCACCGTTTTCTACTTGCTGTAAGGCAACAGAAATGGCTTGATCGTAATTCTCTTCTTTGATCAAACGTTTAAACATAGCTGAGCCGGTTACGTTGGTACGTTCACCCACGTTAACAAACAAGCTGTCTTCTTTAATAGTTAAGGCTTCTAAACCAGATAATCGACAAGCAATTTCACGTACTTCAATTTTACGCGGTGCTATTTTAGCAACAGTATCCGCCATGCCTCTAATATGCTCTGGTGTAGTACCACAACAACCACCAATAATATTTAGAAAACCAGATGATGCCCACTCTTGTACATGGGTGTTCATATCATCAACGGTAAAATCGTATTCACCAAACGCGTTCGGTAAGCCAGCATTGGGATGTGCAGAAACAGCAACGTCACAAATACGACTTAATTCTTGAACATATTGTCGTAGCTCAACTGGACCTAACGCACAGTTAAGACCAAATGATACCGGTTTAGCGTGACGAAGTGAGTTATAAAAGGCTTCTGTTGTTTGCCCAGATAACGTTCGGCCTGATGCATCAGTGATGGTGCCTGAAATCATTACCGGTAAACGTATACCAATTTGCTCAAATGCCGTTTCTACCGCAAAAATAGCGGCTTTAGCATTTAACGTATCGAATATCGTTTCAATTAAAATTATGTCACTACCGCCTTCAATCAAAGCAAGGGTAGATTCAATATAAGCGTCTTTTAATTCATCAAAGGTAACGTTTCGAAATGCAGGATCGTTTACATCTGGAGAAATCGAACAGGTACGGTTTGTTGGCCCTAAAACACCGGCAACAAAGCGCGGACGTTTGGGGTTCTTTTTGGTGTATTCATCAGCTGCTTCTCGGGCAATTTGTGCGGCAACACGGTTAATTTCAGCGCTATACTCTTGCATGTCGTAATCAGCCATGGCAATCGTTGTTGCGTTAAACGTGTTTGTTTCAAGGATATCTGCGCCAGCGTCAAGGTATTCAAGGTGAATTGCTTTGATTATGTCAGGCTGAGTAAGCACTAACATATCATTGTTGCCTTTAACATCGGTATGCCAGTCAGCAAATCGATCCGCTCTAAAATCTTGCTCTTCAAACTTATATGCTTGGATCATGGTACCCATAGCACCATCAAGGATTAAAATATTTTTAGCAAGTTGCTGTTCGAATAAGGTGAAGGACGCATGTTTTTTCATTTTGATATCCAAGTAAATATTTTCCGTTGTTCGAGGTGTTTATTCAAATAAGTACGTAATAAAAATTCAACTAATAAAGTTAACTATTTATTTAGCGTAGCATTCATATGATCTGCATCTAACTGATACGGTGTCATTTGATAAACATAATAGTTGAGCCAATTGGTGAATAATAAACTGCCATGACTACGCCATGAGCCTACAGGGATGTTATTCACATTATCATCTTGATAATAGTTACTTGGCATTGCTGCTTCACAATTACTATTAAGATCTCTTTGATACTCTTCATGCAATGTAGACGAATCGTATTCTGGGTGGCCCGTTAAATAGACTTGTCGCTTACTTTTACTTGCAGCCAAATACACGCCAGCTTCAGGTGACGTTGCTAAAATATTTATATCTTCAACACTACGGTAATCCTCTTCACTAATATAGCCATAGCGAGAATGTGGTACGTTAAAGCTTTCTTCAAAGCCTCGCGTTAATTCTTCTTTACTGTCTAGCGTAGAATGTTGATAAACACCTGAAAGTTTTTTCTCACGTAAGTGACGATTAATACCATAATGATGGTACATAGCTGCATGTGCTGCCCAGCAAGAAAACATGGTAGACGTGACATTCTTTTCTGCCCAGTCAAACACTTCACAAATTTTATCCCAAAAACGTACATCAGCATAATCAAGTAGCGCCAGTGGTGCCCCAGTGATGATCAAGCCGTCATATTGCTTATGTTTAATCTCATCAAATAAACAATAAAAGTTGTCTAAATGTTCTTTAGGAGTATTTTTGGATACATTTTTATGAATGCGGACAAATTCAATATTAATTTGCAATGGTGTATTTGACAACATGCGTAATATTTGAACTTCTGTCTCGATTTTATTAGGCATTAAATTCAAGATAGCCACTTGCATAGGGCGAATTTCTTGATTTACAGCACGGTGCTCCGACATAACAAAAATATTTTCTTTAGCTAATACGGAAAGAGCCGGTAATTGATCGGGAATTTTAATGGGCATGACGATACCTAACAAAAAAGCACATAATAATTGTAAGTACAATGTTACTTACATTGTTAGATATGTCAACATCTAAACGTATAGATGGCTAAATGAAAACTTACCATCCAATTTTATTTATCGCCAGTAATTGTTGGCTTCAGCAATAATAGCAAACTCTTGATTAACTAATTCAACAGTGCGCATTAACATCATCGCATCTTTTGAGTACTCATCTCTAACCGCGTGTTTTACTTTACCATCGCGTTGAATCGTGCCAATTGTTTTTCTTACAATGGTAATCGCTAAGTTACGCCCTTCTAAAGGAGTCGAGGTAAGAAGGCTAGACATATAATCTACTGTTTTTTTCTTATGTCCATCCGCAGTAGTTATACCAGAAAAAGTAATGATTGAAATAACAGCTATTGAGGTAAGTAATTTTTTCATAGAGAGCTTCCTTGTAGTAATAAAAATGTAGCGCACGAATAGTTCGCACACTAACTATTTATCATTATGTCTATATTGTCAAATACAAAATGCTGATTAATTGATATACTGATTCGTATACATAGCATTATAGGTATAGTAATGGGACCTAAACTTCACGACCAAGTGTGTTATACACTTTATTCAACTTCCGGATTAATCACACAGGCATACCGATCATTATTAGAGCCACTCAATTTAACCTATCCACAGTTCGTTGTATTAATGGCTCTATGGGAAAAAGATGAGGTTTCAGTAACAGAATTAGCCGCTAAGGTAGGTTTAAGCAAACCAACAATGACCTCTTTGTTAAAACGATTAGAGTTAATAGGCTATATTAGTCGTGCATTTATATCAGGAGATGATCGTAAAAAATGTATTAGCCTAACGACGGCAGGAAAATCTTTAGCTAATGAAGCAGGAGAAGTTGCAAAAAAAGCTTTATGTGCCACTGGATTAAGTAATGAAGAGGCAGAGCAACTAATATCACTTTGTAATAAGGTAAAAATGCAATTATCGTAAACCTATTGCAGTGTCAGCTGTGAATTATTCATTATCCCTGAACATGCTCACCGTTTAGGTAATAACATCTCATCAGCCCATAAACTATAACGCACATTGTAAAAAAGCAATAACCGTCGTTATTGCTTTTTAAATATAAGCTTATTTTATGTATATCACTCTGTTACAGCTTCAATTTCCTTTTCTGCTTCAACAGGCACCTTTTTAGTTAGAAGCAACTCTCTCAATTTACCATCTACATCTTTGGCCATTTCAGGATGTTCTTCCAAATATTTTGTAGCATTTGCTTTACCTTGACCAATACGCTCACCATTACAGCTATACCAAGCTCCGGCTTTTTCAACAAAACCATTTTTCACGCCTAAATCGATCAATTCACCTAAATTATTAATTCCTTGCCCATATAGAATTTGGAATTCAGCTTGTTTAAATGGTGGTGCTATTTTGTTTTTAACTACTTTTACTCGGGTTTCATTACCAACAATTTCATCACCGTTTTTCACTGCACCAATACGACGAATATCTAGACGAACAGAAGCGTAAAATTTAAGTGCATTACCACCTGTGGTTGTTTCTGGGTTACCAAACATTACACCTATTTTCATACGGATTTGGTTAATGAAAATTAACATAGTGTGAGATTTTTTTAAATTACCCGTTAATTTACGCATCGCTTGCGATAACATACGCGCTTGAAGCCCCATATGAGAATCACCCATATCACCTTCAATTTCTGCCTTTGGTGTCAACGCAGCAACCGAATCAACGACGATAACATCAATAGCACCAGATCGTGTTAGCATATCCACAATCTCTAACGCTTGTTCCCCTGTATCGGGTTGAGAAACAAGCAATTCATTAATATCCACACCTAATTTTTCAGCGTAAATGGGGTCAAGGGCGTGTTCGGCATCAACAAAAGCACAGACTTTACCTTCTCTTTGCGCTTGAGCAATAACCTCAAGTGTTAACGTTGTTTTACCACTTGATTCAGGGCCATAAACTTCAACAACGCGACCAAAAGGTAATCCTCCTGCTCCTAAAGCAATATCTAAGCTTAAAGATCCCGTAGAAATAGTCTCTACATCCATAGAGCTGTTATCACCAAGCTTCATAATTGAACCTTTACCGAATTGACGTTCAATTTGGCTTAACGCTGCGGATAGTGCTTTTTCTTTGTCGTCTTTCATTTTTTGCTCCAGAGTTTTCTGTAATTCGTTTTGATGAAACAAGTATACTGTATAGTCGTACAGTATCAAGTTTTTTATTAGTTATTTTTATTTTTAATGTAAAATCTAATAGCTGATACTTGTATCCATCTGATAAAAATAGAATTAATTAACACTTGTAACTTTTTAAAAAACTCATTAAAAAAGTTACTTACTGTATTTACTGTTAATGTTTACATCTTATTTCTACAATAAAAAAATGTAAATAATGTTCATTCTTACATACATTTTATCAATAAATAATATTAATAAAAGTAAGATTTGAACAGTAAGCTTATGGCATAATTGCTTAATATAATAAATCAACAAAATTACAAGAGCTTCCGTATTTAAATGGCTAATTCCACACCAGATTTTTCGTCACACACACCGATGATGCGTTAGTGTACAACCCTTATAAATAAAGGCACGTACAGAATAACGAACAAAAAACACAAAATAAACCATACTAAATTTACTACACCCAAACATTATTCTTTAGTAGGTGTAATGATTGGTATTTTACTTTTAATTTCCTTTCTCAACTCTGTGTATTCTTTGCATAAGTGCTTATTACCTACTGGGATAACCTGACGGTTTGCACCAAAGCCACCGAACGCTGCCATCCACTGCCGCGGCCTCATGTAATCAATTGCTACAAGGGCGTTAACTAAAAAATCTAAATCTGAATAATAGCCGTCAGGCTTACACCATTGTATTGATTGTTTATTAATCCGCATAATTTATCCTTGAGCATTGGTGATCACTGGTGGAGTTGGTGAAGCACTGGCCACAACCTCATACTTAATAAAATCAATTTGTTTTTTATGGCTTGTCTCTGGTGATAGAAATCTTTCTTTTAACTTCTGCCAACCTTCTTTTGGTTCAAATCCCTGTGCTGACCTTTTTACCTGATATTCGTCAAAGGCTTCTGTGTCACTCTGACCACAATATGATTTCATAATTATATGTACAGGCTCAGGCCTTATCTTTTCTTGCTCTAGCTTGCTTATGCGTTCTTTTAATGTAGGCATGTTGTAACAATCCCCTTGTGGTGTTCAATGCTTTGCTTTTCCCATTCGTCTAGTGAAACAGGATCAGGGATAATCATCACTCTAGCGGCTGCGTTGCTTGTGTCGCTTTCAGTGATAACAGTCCTTAACATTGGCTTTAATGCCTGGGCTAACTTATTAAGTCTTGCAACTAAACTTTTCATGAATCACCCCTTGAATAGTCTTTTAAACCAATTTGAATGTTCATTGGTTTGCCATCTGCATACTTTGAAATAACTGTTTTATCAATCGACTTATTTTGCATGGTAACTTTGACAGGTCTAACGGGAGTCAGTTTAGAAACTAGGTTTTTAAGTCTAGTGATTAATGAGTCTTTCATTTAGCTGCCCTCTCAAGCTCTATCAACCGAGCTTCAAAATCAAAAATTTCCTTGGCTTTAAGCTTTGTTAATTCTGTTTGTGCTGATATTAAATCGCACTCTTTGCTATCTTCCATAACAGCGGCTTTGAGTGGTGGTATTGTTCTTTTAAGGACTTCTGTAATAGCCCATTGCTCGCCAAGAAAAACTGCCTCCTCAAGCTTTTTGATCGCTGACGTTGTGAGTTCAACGGATAATGCCCCTTTCTTATTCTTTGTGCCTTTTTTCCTGCCGCGGTTCGCCGGTTGGTTGGTAGATGTAAAAGCCATAATTAATGTTCCCGTACTTACAAAAAGGGCAAGGATTTTACACCCTGCCCAATTATTTAAACCGTTGTTAAATTACAACGATAAACCGCAAATGGTAAAAGCTTGCGAGAGCTAACAACACGATTCCAGTGAGTAGCCGATTTAAGTTCTGCATTAGTTGGTGAATCACCTGCAATAGTGCCCTCAACCCAAGCATAGCCATTTGGATGCAAGATTGGAGAAGTACGGCTAATAAGGTTTTCAATACCTCCGCCATTACCTGCCAAGCCTGAACGGTCAACCTCCAACGGCATTTTAGGCGTTCCCATAGCTGAACCAAACGCACCACGGCCAACTAAATAGTTATCGAATGTAGTGCCGTCATTTTCCACTTCATCATCAACTAAAAGCTGCAAGCCTTTATAGGTTGGAAAAACAAAGTTACCGTCTGAGTCTGGCAAGTAAACAATAAGGTCTTGTTGTGACATAAGAGTCTGAACCTCACTATGTACCACTAACGAAACTAAGTTAGATTTGTGATCGCCTAATGTTTGGGCAGATTTTAAAAAGCCTGTAGCATTAAAAGCGATACCTGTTTCATCAACAATCAAATCACCTGAATGATTAAGAGTTGAATCAGCAACAACACCGCCAATAGTAGCAATCAATCTACGCTGCATTTGCTGTGCCCAATAGGTATTCAATCGACCTTGTACACTTGCTAGTGGGTCACTTCCTGCGACTTCTGCAGTTAGATCGGCACTAGACCATGCTTGGTTTAGCATTGAAATACGGGCTACTTGTTTAACTGCTGCTTGCTTTAACGCTGTAGCAATTGCCGCAGGGTCATCACTTGAAGTGTTAGGCTCATTCGTTGAAATAGCACCAAAATTAGGCATTGAAACCGTTTGGCCGCCTGAGTTTGCCAGTGATTGGATCAATGGGTTTGTAGTGATTACACCTGATTTATAAAGTGCGTTCAATTCTACCGCTGGTTCGTTTGAGTAACCTGAATAATTTTCAGGAATGATAATATCTGATAGTTGTGTCGTCATAATTTACTGTCTCTTAAAGTTAAGTTATTTAAGACCGTATGGGCCTTTGTTTTGGACAGTACTGCTTGTACTTTTACGCTGCTCAAAGGTAGAGCTTCCACCCGTTGAGCCCATGCCCGAACCTACTCTCGCAAGAATGTGGCTAGCGTATTTGCTATCTTCTTTAACTAGCTTAGCTAAATCATTAATAGCGATTTCTTTTCCGTCTTTAGTGAATACCGGAATTATTTCACCATCAACGGTTTTTAATTCAACTGAGTCTTTCAATGCGTACGCCATAAATTCACGACCTGCATCGGTTGGATCAATACGTGTAAGCAAGTCCTCAAATGCGTTCTTCTTTAGCAATGACTGGTACTTCGAAGTCATAACCGAAGATGATTCTTTAAAGGCTGTTAGTTCACCTTGCACTTGATTGCGTTGCTCAGTAGCGATACGTTTTTCAGTTAAAATTTCATCACGATTCTTTTCTAGTTTCTGAATAGACTCGTTTAATTGTTCTAAGGTCGGTGCTTCTAATGCGTTCACATTATCGGCGGCTTGCTCGTTGGTTTGTTCGGTCATTAGGATTACCTGTAATTGAATAATATTTAACCATTATACCAAAAAGTAACGCGTTACTACTAGTGGTAATATGTGTTATTTTCCTGTTTTTATTACATATAAAACAGGACTTCCAATAGTTGGTGTAGTTTTTAAGGAGGTTATGTGAATAAGTGACTTGCTAGCCAGTAAAAATGAGGGTTTTACACTATCGGCATATAGGGGTGTTTAGCTAGTAAGTAACGGGTTTACCTTACGTATACTTTTACTTACTAGCTTTTCATTGATTAAAGAATAATCTAGTAAGTAAGTATTTGTGTAAGGGTAGTAACTTACTTACTAGCTTTTTGATGTATTATTCTTCGGACTGGTTGATAGGAATCAAATCTCCATCTACTTTGTCAACAACCCCTTTCTTTATCAAGCTTTCAACAACTTTACTGTAATTGGAAATGTTAAAGCCTTGCGCTTTTAAATCACCCTTTATTACTGAGTAACCTGTAGTTTCTTGGCTAGCCATTCTAGATCGTATTGCTTGCCATACAGACTGCTCATTCTTGCCAAGCTTAATGTCTACGCTTTCTTCCTCGTCAGGTACTTCTATACCAATATTAGAACAAACTAAGCTTTTAACAGGATCACCGTCTTTGTCTGTAAATAAGTAATTTTCTGATAACTCATACAACTGTTTCTTAGGTTCTCCACCATCTTTAAGCTTTGGGCAAGTTAGAACAAATGCTGGGCTTTCAGAATTTGTTCTTGATACTGAGTATTCAAAATCACAAGCTGCTTTTAGTGAGCCAGAGCCTCTTGCTCCCTTTGTAACATCTTTACCACTATGATGAACAATTAGCACTGTAGCGTTGAATTGAGCTTTTATTCTGTCGCAAGCTGATACAAATTTGTTCATTTCCTCAGCTCTATTTTCATCACCACTAAAGCACCTAGCTAATGTATCAATTACGATTAAACCAAAATCTACACCTAACTGACCTTGCTTCACTCTTAGTGTTCTAATTAACTGCTCTACCTGATCAAGCTCGCCAAAACAAACAGGATGATCCAACCTAGATAAATAATCTAACGGCTGACCATTGTTATATTTATTGCACCATGCTTTTATGCGCCTTGGTACACCCAAACCTCCCTCGCCAGCAATATAGACGACAGGCGCTTTTTCTACTAAACAATTATTCCAGTCTTGTCCCTTAGCGATAGAACACGCCCAATTTAGTACATGAAAACTTTTAAACGCTCCACTAGGGCCAAAAACAACACCTAGTGATTGTGCAGGTAAATATCCTTTTATTAAGTAGCTAAATTCAGTATCGAAACCTTCGAAACCATCAACCAAGTTATAAATATTACTGCTAACTAACTGTTGATTATTAGGTAATCCCATTAAGTTCATGATGCTACCCTCACCTCTAAAACTTCATTTAGACAGTTAATAACAGCGCCTTTACCTTTGGCTAGCATTAAGTCGTTAAAGTCTCCTTGTTCGTCAGGTGCAACAGCTCGGCAATTAAAATCAGTAGCCGCCTTAACTGCCTTATTTATTCCTACGTTATTTTCTAAGTGGCTGTCATTATCAGCACAGATAACAATAGATAAATAACTATGTAGTATTTGAACTGCTGGGTAAATATTACCTGCATTGAAGCAAATGAATGTTGTAAGTCCTGTTAGCTCGTGAAGTGTCGCGCCTGTAGCATAACCCTCAGCTATTAATACGGGATTTGTTACAACCTCACCCATTACATGCACGCATCCTTTAACTAAACCGCCTTTTAAGAACCTTTTATCTCCATTAGGCTTAATAGTCTGAGCATTAACAAGAACACCGCTAGCCAGATGAAAGATTGGTAAAAACAAATCACTCCCTAACTGGTAGATGTCGTATGCATTAACTTGTTTATTTTGTAGGTATGGGTTTGTTATTGTTGTTGATGCCTCGTCAAAGCGTTTTAACGCCTCTTTACAGGCACTTTCTCTGGCTAGCTTTTGTAGTTTATTTTGTTGCTTTGTATGTTCATCAATTCGATTCTGAGCTTGAGCTAATGCTTGTTTGTTGATTGGCTGGCCATTAGATAAGCCTAGATTATCAGCAAGTAAGTTTTTGGTATCTATTACGCTTAGGTTTAACGATTTAGATACTAAATCAAAGCCATTCCCTGCACCGCATTGGTTACAAAAGTATGAACCTCTATTGTCTTTATTATCAAACCTAAAACGGTCTTTTCCTCCACAAATAGGGCAAGCACCATGTTTTTTATTTTCAGGTACTACTATCCCTAAAGAATTAAAGATAGATTCCCACTGGCCATTCGCTATAATGGCTATGTCTTGAATATTCAAATTTTTAGACTCCTAAAACCCATTTTTAAGTTTGGCGACTGGAATGGGTTTTTTCTTATCTGTTAGTTTAGTTTTTTGTATGGTTTTTATTCTTAACTTTCTACACCCCTTTGTATTCATTACTAACACCCTTCCATATGATTGGTGCGTGTTGGTTTAATCTGGTTTTCTGTTTGTAATCTGGCTAGTTCATTGAATGGTATTCTAGTGCTGTTACGTACCTTGTAGGCATGTAACAAGCCGTCCTTTATCATTCTATAAACTGTTGGTCTTGATGTGCTGATAGCAGCGCAGAAGCCGTTTACCGTAAAGTCATTATCCATGTATCACCCCGTTTGTTACTGTGGGGTACATAATGGCATTTAGAGTTATAACGGTCGGCATACGAAACTAATCTTAGTTTTACCCCCTACCTTTTTTAGTTTCCTTATATTCTTCCTTTAATATATCTAAGATGGACATCCTATCTAGAAGAATTTTTATCATTTCCTTTTTAACACATACATGAACATTAATTTCACTCATTTTACCAAACCTCATGGCGCCTGCTCTAGGCTTAAGGTTATTTGCTTTAGATTTAAAGCCCTTTGCAGTTTCCAGTTCAATATTTAAAAAAGTAGCGATTTCTTGGTTTGTGTGCTGCTCTTTAGCAATTATGTAAAGAGCTAAAAAGCTTGGTGTTTGTGAACTTCTACCTTGCTTAACTTTCCAAGCTTTCCCTCCTGACAAATGCTCTCTAGCCCCTTTAGCAACGAGTTTTAATAGTCCCTGTGGAATGTGTTCATTATTCGCTACTCGCTCAACAAATGCAGCTAGCGCTTTATCTACTTCATATTGGACTTCGTATTTATCAGCCCCCATAAAAGAAAAGTCTTCAGGCTTCATTAACTTTGCTCCTTGCTAGCCAGTAAAGAAATATGATCACACCAAATCTGTAACCATTCCTTTGCTTCATCTTCATATTGATGTAAATCATACGTACCCTCAACGCCCTTTTTGCTATGCCCTAGTATTGCCTCAGCTATGTTGCTCGGGCATCTTAAACGGCTTAAACCTGAGCGTGTGGTGCGCCTTAAATCATGTGCTGACCAATTATCAATTTTCAAAGTATCTTTAGGTAAAACACCATTTCTTTCATGACACAAAGCAATGACAATCGCCTTTTGCTGTATGTGCGTTTTACTTCTGTTTGAAGGGAATACATAATCAGAATTGTTACCTAACCTTTTTGATAACAATTGAATTGCTTGTGTGGAAAGTTGAACCGTTCTGTCAACACCCGTTTTTGTGTCTGTTAGGTGGTAAGTACCATTATCTAAATCAATACTTTTCCAACTAGCTTGGACTATCTCACCACTTCGGCAACCAGTATATAAAGCAAGCAGCAAGGCATCTTTAACATTGTCGCTAAATGGCGCTGTAGGTAGCCAATTCATGAATAAGGTTATTTCATCATCAGAAAGAATCCTTTTTCCTTGATTGCGCTTTGGGGCTTTTACGCCTGTAGTGGGGTTACTTATATTTTCAGGTATTCGCCCTGCTGATATGGCATGTTCAAAAGCGGCTTTTAATTCTCTGCGAACATCACAAGCAATTACTGGCGCTCTTGTTGTTATTTTCTGAACAAGGTTATGAACATCATTTCTTGATAATTCTTTAGCTGTGATTTTACCAATATTGGGAATAATGTCTTTATCTGTTAAGCGCCTTACTTCTGTATAGCCTTTGATATTTCGCTTTTGTTCTACATGCTCAACGATATAATGATCCATCATTTCAACGACAGTGTAAGCCTTAACCTTAGCCTGTTTTACTTCTTCTTTAGCTTGTGCTTTTTCTTCCTTTAAACGTGTAGCAGGACAACCGCCTGAATCTCTATCGGCTTTATATTTATTGTAATACTCCCTTGCTTTGGCTAGCCCTAAAGCACTTTCAGAATAAGAACCTATTTTAACTTGTTTTAATTGGCCTGTGATTTTATTGCGATATCTATAAACCCAAGTTTTATTGCCTGTTTCATAGGCAAGTAAACGAAGTCCTGAATGTGGTGGAGTATCAGCTAAAAATGATGGTTTCTTTCCTGAATCTGAATTGTATTTAAAACGCTTTGCTGCAAGTGAGCTTATTGCTGTAGAATTGGTTTTAGCCATTGTGTTACCTCAAATAACATAGCGGTAGGGCTAAAAGAGTGTTGAAGCACTCTCTTAGCCTGAATATTAGATAGGTTACACAAAAAACTACACTAGATCCACTTAATTGATAGATTTAGCTAGATACAAACTGAAACAGTAAGAAACAAGACAAAAAACAACAAAGCCACTACCTACGCTAGCCAGAAAGAAGCATAAGAGACTAAAAACCAGTATGAATACGACCTCAGATAAGATTGATTTATCATCACACACCCCCATGATGCGTCAGTATTTAACCATTAAAGCTGAGTTTCCCGATATCTTAATTTTTTATAGAATGGGAGATTTCTACGAGTTATTTTTCGATGACGCAAAAAAAGCATCTGATTTATTAGATATCTCATTAACCGCAAGAGGAAAAACGGGTGGTAACGCTATTCCAATGGCGGGAGTTCCATATCACGCGGTTGAAAATTATTTGTCCAAATTAGTACAATTAGGTGAATCTGTCGCTATCTGTGAACAAATTGGCGATCCAGCGACGAGTAAAGGACCCGTAGATCGCAAAGTTGTTCGCGTAATTACGCCCGGTACACTAAGTGACGAAGCATTATTGACAGACAGACAAGATAATTTAATTGTTGCCGTTGTTGAAAATCACGCTACTTCCAAAAACAGTTCAGATGCCGATTTTGGTTTAGGCTACCTAGATATGGCTAGTGGCCGGTTTGTTATCACAGAGCCACAAACAAAAGAACAATTGCAAGCCGAACTACAACGCCTGAGCCCAGCTGAGTTACTTTATCCTGAAAATTTAAGTGATATGGCGTTAGTGAATCAATATAAAGGCTTACGTCGTCGCCCTGAATGGGAATTTGATATAGAAACGGCTATATCATTACTTAATAAACAGTTTGGAACTAAAGAGCTAAAAGGCTTTGGTGTTGATGAAAAATTATTAGGTCTATCTGCCGCGGGTTGCTTATTTCAATATGTTAAAGATACGCAACGTACTGCATTACCTCATATTCGTGCAATAGTTAGTGAATCGGCCAATTTAGGTGTTGTCCTTGATGCCGCTACTCGACGTAATTTAGAATTAACGCAAAATTTACAAGGCGGCACAGATAATACCTTAGCCGCTGTTTTAGATAAGTCATCAACACCGATGGGTTCTCGTTTGCTAAAACGTTGGTTACATTTTCCACTACGCGATTTGAGCACATTAAATAATAGACATGATGCCATAGAAGAAATACTTGCATCTGATTTACACCATGATATTCAGCCTATTCTAAAAGGTTTAGGCGACATTGAACGTATCGTTTCTCGTATTGCCTTACGATCAGCCAGACCACGCGATTTTGCGCGTTTACGTTACGCTTTACAGCAATTACCTTTACTACAAAGTTGTATACCCTCAACGTCAACTGGTTATATAGATACGTTAACTCAACAGATTCATCCCATTCCTGATATTCAACACTTACTGGAACAGGCTATTATTGAAAACCCTCCTGTATTAATTCGTGATGGCGGAGTGATAGCACCAGGATATCATCAAGAATTAGACGTGCTACGTGATTTAAGTGATGGTGCTACTGAATTTTTAGCACAGTTAGAACATAGAGAAAAAGAGCGAACAGGTATTCACTCATTAAAAGTGGGTTATAACAAAGTACATGGATTTTTCATTGAAATTAGTCGCAGCGCAGCAGCCGATGTTCCCGATGATTATATTCGTCGCCAAACGTTAAAAAATAATGAACGTTTTATTACCGAAGAGTTAAAGGAGCATGAACATAAAGTACTCAGTGCACAAAGTAAGTTTTTAGCACTAGAAAAAAGCTTGTATCAAGAGTTATTTGATAAAATCATGCCTGAGTTAGAGCAATTACAAACATTAAGCCAAGCAGTTGCCGAGCTTGATGTACTGACAAATTTTGCTGAACGCGCGCAAACCTTAAACTATGTAAAACCTGTTTTAGTCAACGAATCAGGTATTAATATTGACGCTGGTCGACATGTAGTAGTTGAGCAAATGACCAGTGAGGCGTTTATAGCCAACCCTGTTGTATTAACTGAACAACGTAAAATGTTAATCATCACTGGACCCAATATGGGCGGTAAATCTACCTATATGCGACAAACAGCGCTAATAGTACTACTTGCGCACATTGGTTGTTATGTTCCTGCCGATGCAGCCAAAATTGGTATGGTCGATCGAATATTCACGCGTATTGGTGCTTCCGATGACTTAGCTAGTGGTCGTTCAACGTTTATGGTTGAAATGACTGAAACGGCTAATATTTTACACAATGCCACAGATAAAAGCTTAGTGCTATTAGATGAAATTGGTCGGGGCACAAGTACCTATGATGGATTATCATTAGCATGGGCTTGTGCTGAAATGCTGGCATTAAAAACACAAGCATTTACCTTATTCGCTACCCATTATTTTGAGCTAACATTACTCGCGGATGAAATAACAACACTTGCTAACGTTCATTTAGATGCGATGGAGCATAACGATAACATTGTTTTTATGCATGCCATTCAAGAAGGAGCGGCAAGTAAAAGTTTTGGTTTGCAAGTTGCACAGTTAGCAGGTGTTCCTAAAACAGTAATCAAGCGCGCTAAACAGCGTTTAACTGAATTGGAAAGTGCTCAAGCACCTTCGATATTACCAGAGCGCTCGTCAAGTTTTGAACAGTTAACCTTAGTTGCTGACGATCACCCCGCATTAGATGAATTACGCAATATTGATATAAATGAGATGTCGCCAAAACAAGCATTAGATATGCTCTTTGAATTAAAAGCAAAGCTTTAATATAAAATAAAAAAAGGCTGTAAAGTTATATTTTACAGCCTATATTTGCTTATTTACTGTTATATTTTTATTTATGAAATTTCAAATATAGTCTCTATTGATAAGTTTTGCTGACTTAAAATATCACGAAGCCGTTTCAGTGCTTCAACTTGAATTTGACGAACCCTTTCACGAGTTAATCCTATTTCACGACCTACATCTTCGAGTGTTGCCGCTTCATACCCCATTAAACCAAAACGTCTCGCGATAACTTCTCTTTGTTTAGAGTTTAATTCATTAAGCCAACTTACAATGTTATTGCTCATGTCTTCTGACTGTAAATCGCCTTCAGGACCATCATTTTTTTCATCTGCGATAACATCAAGTAATACTTTATCTGAATCACCCGCAAAAGGAGTATCAACTGAGGTAATACGCTCATTTAAGCGCAGCATTTTATTTACATCGGCAACAGGTCGATCTAATGAACTTGCAATATCTTCTGCTGTGGGTTCATGATCGAGTTTCTGTACGAGTTCACGCGAAGTGCGTAAATAAATATTTAATTCTTTAACTACATGGATGGGTAAGCGAATGGTACGTGTTTGATTCATTATTGCGCGTTCAATCGTTTGGCGAATCCACCAAGTGGCATATGTTGAAAAACGAAAGCCTCGTTCTGGATCAAACTTTTCTACTGCGCGGATTAACCCTAAATTACCTTCTTCAATTAAGTCAAGTAAAGGTAAGCCACGGTTATTGTATCGCCGAGCAATTTTAACGACTAAGCGAAGATTACTTACGATCATACGTTTTCTTGAGGCTTCATCCCCTTTTAAAGCCAAACGTGAAAAGTAAACTTCTTCTTCTGCGCTCAATAATGGTGAAAATCCGATTTCACTTAAATAAATTTGAGTCGCGTCTAAATTTGACGAGACTTCTTCTTTACCTTTCAATACTGTGGTTTTTTTTTCTTGTTTTACCATAGTGATCTCCCTTAAGTAGCAAAGTTACGTTAATTATTAAATATTCAAGTTATCTCCAAACATTTTATTCATTGGTATCATTAAGTTTTCTCGCATGATAATAAAAATACTCATTATCTTTTTGGTAAATATTTTAAAGGGTCAACTGATTTACCACGAAAACGAACTTCAAAGTGAAGCATAACTCGTTGCGCATCGGTATTACCCATTTTAGCGATAACATCACCAGGTTTAATTTGTTGCTTTTCTTTTACTAAGATTTTGTCATTGTGAGCATAAGCACTAAGATAATCATCATTATGTTTTATAATAATTAACTTACCATACCCTCTCAACGCGCTACCTGCGTAAACTACTTTGCCACCAGCCGCCGATCTGATATTTGTACCACGGCGCCCTGCGATATCTATCCCTTTATTACCTTGTACTCTAGAAGAAAACTTAGCAATTACCTTTCCTTTTACAGGCCATTGCCAACTCTTTATTTTTTGTGAAAAATTAGTCTTTGGTAAGCTGTTTTTCACAATTGTCTTCTTGGTTACTTTTTCACCATACGCCTGCTTTTTAGAAGATGCAACAGTATTTTTTACCACTTTAGTGCTGGTCTGATTAGAGCTTTTAGTCTGCTTTTTGCTCAATTGCTTACTATCACTAGCTTTCGGACTTTTTCCTTTATTTTTAGAGACTAAAAATAATTTTTGTCCTGAATAAATATTATAAGGAGCTGAAATATCATTCAATTTAGCTATTTGACGTACGTCTGAGTTTGCTCGCCAAGCGATAGAATATAAAGTTTCCCCTGGGCGTACTGTATATTCATCAGAGTTTATACTATTTTTAGTGCTATTTTTTAATGGTGTGCTGCCATAAACAGTAACAACCGGGGCGGGTTTATCTCTGGATGAACAAGCAACAATATTGATAGAAATAAGTACAAAGCAGCACACTTTTAAAAATACAAAGACAGCATTACATATAGTGCTTTGATTAAGCCCACTCGTCGTGTGAATGTTAATTTCATTATTGTGCTGAGTTACCATAGAAAAGAAAATGAACCGGAATTAGCGTAAAATAAAATATGCAATGATGATCATGAGCACGAACACCCAACCCAGAACATCAATCCATTGACGTAATTTTTTCTCCATAGCACTACCGCCCCACTGAATAAGTCCAGCAACAAGGAAGAACCTCATACCCCGCCCTATTGCTGACGCGATAAAAAAAGGTAAAAAAGCCATTTGCAAAAAACCCGCACCCACCGTAAATAATTTATAAGGTATCGGTGAAAAACCAGCGATAAAAACTACCCATACACCCCATTCGCTAAACCAACTCATCGCGGTATCAAAACGATGTTGATAACCAAATTCAGTAATTAGTGGCTGTATCCAAGGTTCAAACATTAAATAACCTAATAGATAACCCACCGTTCCGCCAAGAATTGAAGAAATAGTGGTTAGGCTAGCAAGTCGCCACGCTTTTTCAGGTTTAGCTAAAACCATTGGAGCAAGTAGTACGTCGGGTGGAATTGGAAAAAAAACTGATTCTGCAAACGTTAATAGTGCAAGCATTCTAGGAGCAAATTTATGTTCTGCCCATTTTAACGTCCAATCGTATATCGCTGTGAACAATTTCATTATAATAAGTCTCCGGGAACCAACGGCACAAAGCGCACAGCTTCAACTTGCTGCTCACTATAATTATCACCATGACGGGTAATTATTTTTAAAATTTGTGTTTGCTCCCCTACAGGGATAATTAAACGTCCACCGTCAACAAGTTGATCTAATAACGCCTGCGGAACACTTGCCGCTCCAGCGGTAACTATAATGGCATCGAAAGGGGCTTTACTTAACCAGCCTTTCCATCCGTCACCATGCTTCATTGATATATTGTGAAGATCCATCGCACGTAAACAACGTTTAGCTTGAAACTGTAATGCTTTAATGCGCTCTACTGAGTAAACTTTGTCGGTAATTTGCGCCAAAATAGAGGTTTGATAACCTGATCCAGTACCAATTTCAAGGATGCTACTTGTTGTATCACCTTCTTTTCCTAGCAATAATTCTGACATTTTAGCCACTATATACGGCTGAGAAATAGTTTGTCCCTGTCCTATAGGTAATGCCGTATTATCGTAGGCTTTATGGGCTAAGATCTCTGGAATAAAAATATGCCTAGGCGAGTTGGCGATTGCTCGTAAAACCTTCGGATTAGTAATCCCCTCAGCCTGAAGTTTTTGTGCGAGTAATTCACCGCTACGTTTTGACTTTCCACCCACTCGATTTTTTATGGTATTACTTATCATAATGTTACTTCACTAATCCATTCTGCCATAGTATTTATACTTTTATGTGCTGTCATATCTACAGTCAATGGGGTAACTGAAACATAATTATTGGTTACTGCATAAAAATCGGTCCCCATGCCGGCATCTAATTCAGCCCCTAAACGACCATACCAATAAATATCTCGCTGCCATGGGTCTTTCATTTTTTTCATCTTTTCCGCCCTATGACGGTGACCAAGGCGAGTAACTTTTATGCCTTTTATTTTAGATAATGGTACATCAGGAACATTTATATTGAGAATTTGGTCAGTCGCTAAGGGATGTTTCTGAATACGCTGTATAACTTTAGCGGTAATAACAGCTGCAGTTTGATAATACTGTTCATTCCCACCAAGCAGTGATACCGCAATAGCAGGGATTCCCATATGTCGTCCTTCTGTAGCAGCGGCAACAGTACCTGAATATAAAGTATCATCACCTAAATTTGGACCTTTATTTATACCAGCAACGATTAAATCAGGTTTTGAAGACACTAATTGACTAATACCTAAATGTACTGCATCAGTTGGTGTGCCATTAATCGAGATAAAACCATTATCTAATGTTTGAGCACGTAATGGGTTAAGCAAGGTAAGAGAGTTACTAGCACCACTACAATTTCGATCGGGAGCAACAACTGTAACAGTAAAGTGTTTAGCTAACTCTTCGTGGAGTACTCTAATGCCTAAAGCGTGCACGCCATCATCATTGCTTAATAATATTTTCATTTCAAATCCTAGCTTTGAACTCGTTGCGTACCATCTTGATAATCAATTAATTCTCTAAGTACGGTAGTTGCGTATGACCCAGCAGGTAAGGTAAAACAAATTTTTACCTTCGCCAGTGCGCTATCATCTACTTCTTCATTGGCTAAGATTTCAATATCCGCCTTTTGAACATTTAGCCGAATTCGACGGCGTTCTTGTTTTAATCCAAAGCGGGGTAGACCTTCGGAAAACTCAGGGTGTTTTTCACTGATAGTTAATTCAAGGGCTTTAGGAGTAGCACTGGTCATTGGCTCACCGGCTCCCCACATGGTTGCCGTTATATCGACATCTTTATCAATAAACCGTTGCACAATAGCATCATCGACTTCATCAAGGTGGAAGACTGATTGCGTGCCCGCTAACATTAAAACATCACCTGGCTGTAATTTATTGAATGTACTTTGTTGAATTCGTTCACTAATAATATCATTAAAAATACACGACCTAGCAGCAGATAAATACATACCACGCTTCTTTTTATCTTTAACTTTAGTGCCAGAAAATAGTGCTAAGGCTTTATCAATATTACCGCCATCGATACCAAACCGTTGCTCACCAAAGTAGTTAGGCACGCCTTGCTCTACTATTTCATTCCATCGATTTTGTAAGGCTTGAAGGTGAGTAACATTGCGTAAAATTAGTTCAAAGCGATTACCCGTTAAGGCACCTGTTCGTAGTTTTTTATTATGTCTTGAGAATTCGAGTACTTCGACACCTTCAATAGTTAAATCTTTGAGATCATACACTTGCTTACCCGGAACATGCACTCCAAACCATTGCTCTGTTACGGCAAAGCGATCTTTTAAACCAGCATAAGACACGAGTTGTTCTTTCACTTTAAAATATTTAGCCAGCTCTCTGGCAACAAAAACCGTATTAGCGCCTGTTTTTCGAATATAAATAAATAAGTGTTCTCCTTCACCCTCCGGTGAAAATGGCAGTTGTTCAAATACTTTAAAGTCACTTTTTTGGCTACGTATTAGCCCTGTTGATTGTGGTTTCCCGTATAAATAAGTAAGCTCTGGTAACATTATTTTCTCTAATTTATCTTGTTATTTTGAAAGTAAAACTAAACACCTTGTACTTCTGGCATCTGGGAAGTTACTTAAACTTTAGGTGCCAATAACACCACACAATGTACGGCAACCCCTTCTTTTCTTCCTGTATAACCAAGCTTCTCTGTTGTAGTAGCTTTAACATTAATTTGATCTATTTCACACTGTAAGTCTTCACTTAAACAAGTCCGCATAGCCGCTAAATGGGGTGACATTTTCGGTGCTTGTGCCACGATGGTGATATCACCATTGCCAATTTGATAACCTTTATCCGCCATTAAACTAACCACATGGCGTAATAGTATTCTGCTGGAAATATTTTTATATTGCTCATCATTATCGGGAAAATGATTACCAATATCCCCTAAACAAAGTGCGCCGAGAATAGCATCGCAAAGCGCATGTATGGCTACATCACCATCTGAATGTGCAACAAACCCCTGCTCAAATGGTACGGCAACACCCGCTAACATTAGTGGCCCATGCCCGCCAAATTTATGCACATCAAAACCATGACCTATTCGCATATTTTATCCTATTTGTTGTTCATTCTGTTGTTGATCAAGATAGAAAGTCGCTAAGGCTAAATCTTCAGGCCGTGTTATTTTTATATTATCGCGACGTCCTTCAACAAGTAAGCTTGGCAATTTTGCTAATTCAATAGCTGACGACTCATCGGTAATCTCTAAACCTTGTTTCATCGCTTGCTCTATTGCTTGCTTTAACTCAGCTGTTTTATACATTTGTGGTGTAAATGCATGCCATAAATGACTTCGATCTATTGTGCGATGAACAGCATTTGAGTAATCTTGACTGCTTTGCTTCATAGTATCGATGACTTGCGCAGCTAATAACCCTCCACTATTTTTCGTGAAACAATGTTCAATAAGATTATCTATATCGCCATGAGTAACACAAGGGCGAGCCGCATCATGTACCAAAACCCAAGGATGCTTTTTAACATCAATGGCTTTCAATCCATTTAATACCGAGTCTACACGTTCTTTCCCTCCGGAAATCCTAACGATATTCGTATTATCAGCTAACTCGGTTTGTGCAAAATATTCATCCTCGTCACTCAGTACTATCATCACTTTAGCAATGTTAGGGTGGCTTAATAAACGGTTAGTGGTATGTGTTAAAATACTCTGATTATTAATTTTTAGATACTGCTTAGGGCATGAGGCTAACATGCGTTTACCTACCCCTGCTGCCGGAACAATGACCACAAATTGCCTATCGTCTCGAGTTTGCTTAATCACAACTAACGAGCTCCTTTGCTCTGTGGGTTTTCATTTGTTTGGGATAAGACGAAAAAAAGTTTCATTTTCTTTGATCATACCTAATTCATTCCGAGCACGTTCTTCAATCGCTTCTGTGCCTAACTTTAAATCGTCAGTATCAGCATAAAGCAATTTATTACGCTGTCTTAATTTTTCATTAACTTGTTGTTGGCGAATGACATCTTCCTGTAAGGCTAAATAATCAGGCACACTGTTTTTACCAAACCAAAGTCGGTATTGTAATAAACCAAAAACAATTAACAAAAGTAGCGTAAATGCTCGCATGGTTACCTAAAAAAGATAAAAATCATTATATATTGGCACCATTATATAAGGCTTAAACAGGGTGTAAATATTTATATGCGCTTATAAAGCTAAAGGTCGCTTGAAGTTTTGCCAATCAATGGCACAAGAAATTAATAACTCTCTCAAACTTGGGATAGCTGGCCTTAATTTAGTGGTGTTCACTTGACCTTGCCATTGATGGCCAGCACAGGCAGCAAGCATCACCTTTTTAGTCGGCTTTAACAAACGTATAGAGCGTTCACCGTTGTCATCTTCTAACGAAAACCAACCTGAGACATTCGTGCGTATCCGTTTTCTGTCTGTATCAATACCATCGATACTATCTAAAATAATATGTTCAGCCTTTAGTATTGGCACAGCTAACCCTAAAGCCGCTTTATTTGCTTGGCTAATTAAGGCTAGATACCATGAATAAACATCTTGTTCAGGCTGTATAAGTACTGACAATTTACTAGCTTGTTTAGCTGACCAAGTCGCATTTTGAACATCTAAGGTGAGTGGTGATAAACCGAGTTCATTAACGTTCACCATTTGATTCGCAGTGCGGTTAATATAATATGACAAGCTTTTCAAACGCCCTTGCAAATTTTGAATACTGGCAATCTCAGCATTTGCAAGCAAGTGGATTTCTCGCTCATAAAGCGCATTACATAACTCGGCAAAATCATTGTTTTGCCTATTGGTTTGCCACAGTGTATTTTGAGACATTACAAATTAAGTGACTGCTTATAACTGATTTCATTAACAATATACCTAAGCATACTTGATTGTGTTAAAAAGATACAATGCCAGATACATAAAAACCGAGCCAGAAGACTCGGTTTTACTTTTTACACATAGCTTTGAGCTAAAAGGTTATTGACCTTTAATTTCAGATAAGCCGTTATAGATTGCTTTATCGCCTAATGCTTCTTCAATACGTAATAATTGGTTATATTTAGAAACACGATCAGAACGACATAAAGAGCCAGTTTTGATTTGACCTGCGGCAGTACCAACAGCTAAATCAGCAATGGTTGCATCTTCAGTTTCACCACTACGATGAGAAATAACAGCAGTGTAGCCAGCATCTTTCGCCATTTTAATCGCAGCCAATGTTTCTGTTAATGAACCAATTTGGTTAAACTTGATTAAAATAGAGTTAGCGATATTTTTATCGATACCTTCTTGTAAAATTTTAGTGTTAGTTACAAATAAGTCATCACCAACGATTTGTACTTTATCGCCAAGTAAATCAGTCTGGTATTTGAAACCATCCCAATCAGACTCATCTAAGCCATCTTCAATTGAAACAATTGGGTATTCTTTACAAAGCTCACCTAAGAAATCAGAAAATTCATTCGAAGTAAATTGCTTGCCTTCACCTTTAAGGTCATAAATACCTTTTTCACTATCAAAGAATTCTGAGGCTGCACAATCCATTGCTAAAGTAATATCTGTACCTAAAGTGTAACCTGCAGCAGCTACCGCTTCTTTAATAACAGCTAGCGCATCAGCATTTGACGCTAAATCAGGGGCAAAACCACCTTCATCACCTACAGCGGTGTTTAAACCTTTTGATGATAATACTTTTTTAAGTGCGTGGAAAATTTCAGCACCCATACGTAGCGCTTCACTAAAGCTCTTAGCGCCAACAGGTTGAACCATAAACTCTTGGATATCTACGTTGTTATCTGCATGTTCACCACCGTTGATGATGTTCATCATAGGTACTGGCAAGCTATAAACACCTGGAGTACCATTTAAGTCAGCGATATGTTCAAACAACTGTACGCCTTTATCAGCAGCAGCTGCTTTAGCAACCGCTAAAGAAACAGCTAAAATAGCATTTGCGCCAAACTGTTCTTTGTTTTCAGTGCCATCTAAGTCGATCATGATTTGATCAATCTTGGCTTGTTCTAGTGCATTCTGACCAACAAGTGCAGGCGTAATATTATTACGAATGGCTGCAACAGCGTTTAAAACACCTTTACCTAAATAACGCGCTTTATCACCGTCACGTAATTCTAGGGCTTCGCGTGAACCAGTTGATGCACCAGAAGGAGCCGCTGCACGACCAAAGGCACCTGACTCAAGATATACATCGGCTTCAACTGTTGGGTTTCCGCGAGAATCCATAATTTCGCGTGCTAATATTTTACTAATGTTTGACATAATTTTTCCTATACAGAAGGTTAAATTTAAATTTATTTATTTCAATGGTGATTTTTAATCAAAAACCGCAGCACTCGGCTACGGTTTATAATTGCGATAGCGTTAACTAGATTGCTGTTTGTTATACTCAAAAGAAGCAGCAACAAAGCTTTCAAATAATGGATGTCCATCACGTGGAGTTGAATTAAACTCAGGATGGAACTGTCCAGCAATAAACCATGGGTGATCTGGTATTTCAATCACCTCAACTAAACTTTTATCGGTTGATAACCCCGAAAATACTAAACCAGCTTTGCTTAATTGCTCACGGTAGTTATTATTTACCTCATATCGATGACGGTGTCTCTCATTAATTGTTTCACTGCCATATACGTCATACGTCTTGGTACCTTTCATAAGGTGACACAATTGTGAACCTAAACGCATTGTTCCACCTAAATCTGATTGCTCGTTACGATACTCAACTTGGCCTTCATCATCAAGCCATTCGCTAATTAAACCAACCACTGGATACGGCGTTTCTTTATTAAACTCTGTACTGTGTGCATCAATTAAACCAGCAACGTTACGGGCATATTCAATTAAGGCGACTTGCATACCTAAACAAATACCTAAATAAGGTATTTTATTTTCACGCGCATATTGTGCGGTCAAAATTTTACCTTCAACACCACGTTCACCAAAACCGCCCGGTAACAATATCGCATCAAGTTCAGCTAAAATCTCAACGCCTTTAACCTCTACATCTTGTGAGTCAATGTATTTGATATTCACCGTTACTTGGTTTTTAAGCCCTGCATGTTTTAAAGCTTCATTGACTGATTTATATGCATCTGGTAATTCAGTGTACTTGCCGACCATGCCAATAGAGACTTCACCTTTAGGGTTGGCTTCATGATAAAGTACTTCTTCCCATTCACTTAAGTCTGCTTCTGGTACGTCTAAACCAAAGCGTTTCACCACTATTTCATCGGTGCCTTGTGCTTTTAATAAAGCAGGAATCTTGTAAATGCTGTCAACATCACGCATTGATACAACCGCTTTTTCTTCAACATTAGTGAATAACGCTATTTTAGCGCGTTCTGCGTTAGGAATTGCTCGGTCTGAACGACACACTAAAATATCAGGTAAAATACCAATAGAACGTAAATCTTTTACTGAATGCTGTGTAGGCTTGGTTTTGATTTCACCGGCAGCAGCCAAATATGGCACCAAGGTTAAGTGCATAAACATAGCTCGTTCACGACCCACTTCTAATGCCAATTGACGAATAGCTTCTAAGAAAGGCTGTGATTCCATATCACCAACCGTTCCGCCTACTTCAACCATGGCAATATCGTAACCTTCTGCGCCTTCAATAACACGTCGTTTAATATCGTTAGTGATATGAGGAATCACTTGAATTGTTGCGCCTAAAAATTCGCCTTTACGCTCACGCGCTAAAATATCTTGGTAGATTCGGCCTGACGTAAAGTTGTTACGTTTAGTCATTTTGGTACGAATAAAGCGCTCATAATGGCCTAAATCAAGATCGGTTTCTGCACCATCTTCGGTTACAAAAACTTCACCATGCTGTATTGGGCTCATGGTACCCGGATCAACGTTAATATAAGGGTCAAGTTTCAACATGGTAACTTTTAAACCACGTGCTTCAAGGATTGCCGCCAAAGAGGCTGCCGCAATACCTTTACCAAGAGACGAAACCACGCCGCCAGTAACAAAAATATATCTAGTTGTCATGTCTACACCGATGTAAGGAAAACTGAAATTTTGCGCTTTATTTTTACAGTATATTCACCAAAAACTGTCTTCTACTTCAGTCAAAAAGACATTAAAAAGCGAGTAAAAGGCAAAGTAAATATAAATAAAGCAGGACGGGAAAGCATTATACGTAAAAGCAAGGGCAACAACAATAACAACACACGAGTCAACGTTAAAAATAAGCGTTTTTTTGTTGGTGATATATGGTTATGATAATAGTCAGAATTAATGACTTAACCAAACACATGACTACACCATTAAAAAAAGTTTTAAATGCAATAGACAATATTAACCAAACCGACACGAATACAACCTTGGTGGATGGAATTGAACACCCTAAAGAGTTGTTATATGGGCAACGCATGACCCAATGTTTAAACACACACTGGAATGATGCAAGTGAATTATTGCAAATTGCTGTTCGCGCTCAACATATTAAACGTTGGCACTTAAAGCGCACTGAGTTCCCACAAGGTAAAGCGGGCTATTATCAGTGGCGTATAGCTTTAGGTAAGTTTCATGGTGAATTAACCGCTTCACTTATGCTTGAAAATGGTTATACCGCCGAGGAAGCCGAACAAACAGCAACCATTATTCGTAAGGACTTAGTCCGTAAAGGAAAAGCAAAAAAAGATGATGATAGTCAAGCTTTAGAAGATGTGGCTTGTTTAGTTTTTCTTGAGCACTATTTTGATGACTTTGCCGCTCAATATATTACTGCAGGTAATGAAGAAAAAATTATTCGCATAGTTCAACTAACGTGGAAGAAAATGTCTGAACGAGGACATGATATTGCTTTAACAATCCCCTTGCCTGAACATCTATCAGCGCTAGTGGGAAAGGCCTTAGCGTAAAGATAGATAATTAATATTCACAGTTAACTGCGTTAATCAGTGCAATAATTTTATTTACTGACAGGTAAACGCCATAAAAAGATAAAAGGGCCTAGAACCAGTACAAAAACTATCACAGTTAACAATAAGTTTTTCAATAAATAAGCCGACCACACCACAGACAGAATTATCGTCAATAAAGCAACTCGCTTGGCTTTACGAGGAATACTGCGATGTTGTTGCCATTCATGAATTAATGGGCCAAAGGTTTTATTTGCGAGTAACTTTTTCTGCAAACGCGGAGATGATTTAGCAAAACAAGTAGCCGCAACAAGCAAAAATGGTGTCGTTGGCAATATAGGTAAAACAACGCCTAAAATGGCTAATCCGACAAAAATCAATCCCGTCACTTTTAACAGCCATTTTTTTGTCTTGCTTTGCACCGGCGTTGAATCAGAACATTGAGTTAGCTCTACATTTGAGCTCTCATTGTTTTCTTCAATAATGACTTTGTCCATTACCATTATTCCTGGGGCACTTTACCCTTAACGAAAGCTGTATTATTAGTATCCCTACTATTTCTAATAAGCGTATTGTCAGTTTCTAACTTATCTTGCTTTACTAAAGATTTCGCTAATCTATCATAAAGCAACACGTTGACTGAAGCCGCCAAATTCATACAGCCAACAGTGGGTACGTAAACTACATCATCCGCTTGATCAATCACCGCCTGACTGATGGTGCCATCTTCTGGGCCAAAAACATATAAAGCTTGATCTGGGTGTTCAAAAAGAGGAAGAGGCGTAGCACCTTCAACTAAATCGACACAAATAATTTTAGTTTCTTCGGGGAGTGTTGCCATTTGCGGCTCTACACTCGGTTGCTTTAGTTTTAGGAAATCATCTATCGCAGTGAGTGGAATTTGCTCTCTCGAATTTTGAGTATCAGTATTATTTTTTGAACTAATAAACTTTGCCGCATGTGTATACCGATGGCCTGTATAAACCACTTGATTTACACTATAGCACCCTGCTGCTCGCATAATTCCACCAACATTACTGGGCGTTTTAGGGTTAGTTAAACCGATAGTCACATGACTGTTTTTTTCTAATAAACGCTTGCCCAAAGCAATATTTGATAATAAAAGTTTTGCCATTAATTTTTCTCTTGTACTTTAACTTGTTGCCAATACTGTTCTAACTGGTCTAGGCTATGCTTTGAAAAGTCTTTGCCTGACTCGCTAACTTGTGCTTCAACACCATAAAAACGCTTAGTAAACTTTTGATTTGCTTGGCGTAATAGTGTTTCTGGATCTTGCTTCGCGTGACGACATAAATTCACCACCGCAAACATTAAATCGCCTAGCTCTTCGCCCAATGCAGCTTTATTGATTTCTTTTGCATCTAATTCTTCTTTAACCTCAAGCACTTCTTCTTCTATTTTGGCAAATACATCATTAATATCGTCCCAGTCAAAACCGACATGAGAACAACGTTTTTGAATTTTTGCCGCTTGTGATAGTGCAGGTAAATTTTTAGGAATATCCGCTAAAACACTTACCGGTACTGCATTATTTTCCTGTTTTTTCTTTTCTGCTCTTTCTTTAGCTTTTTCATTTTCCCAATTAGCTTTTATTTCCGCATCCGTCGTTAGTGCTTTATCGGCAAATACATGCGGATGGCGGCGGATTAATTTTTCACAAATAGCCGCAACCACTTTATCAAAATCAAATAACTCCTGCTCTTGACCTAGTTGGCTGTAAAAAATGACTTGAAATAATAAATCACCTAACTCTTTTTCTAGCTCAACAAAGTCTTGCTGTTCAATGGCATCAACTACCTCATACGCTTCTTCAATTGTACAAGATGTAATGGATGCAAAAGTCTGTTTTATATCCCAAGGACAGCCCGTTTTTGGATCGCGTAACTGTGCCATGATCCAACGTAATTTATCTATAGAGGCATTACTCGCTAACATTTATTTAATTTCTCTTTTCTGTTGTCTTTTAGTAGGCAATCACTAAAGCCTTTTTACGTCAATAACATCGTCTAGCTGACGTAACTTAACTATCAACCTAGTTAATAATTCACTACTAGTGACTTCCATATTAATGGTGGTACTCATGGTTTGTTTAACTGTATCGCTATGGCTTTCAATACCAACAATGCTGACTTTTTCATTAGCAATAATGGCGGATATATCACGAAATAAACCTTGTCTGTCATTAGCTATGATTTGGACACTAACTTGATAACTTTTACTATCGTCAAGTCCCCACTGTACTTCAACTAAACGTTCACCCTGTTGTGATATGGCATTCGCTAATTGTTCACAATCTTGACGGTGAACAGAAATACCACGGCCTTGGGTAATAAATCCAGAGATAGCATCACCGGGAACCGGTGAACAACATTTTGCCATATGAGTGAGTAAATTACCCACGCCTGAAACAGTAATGCCATTACTATCACCCGCTGATTTTTTCTTCGCTTGAGATTCCCTTACCAAACTTTGTGGATCAATCTCAATCTCAGGTTTCAACTTGTCATCAAGTTGTTTAAAGTAATTTATAACTTGCTGTAAACGCGCATTTCCTGAGCCGATAGCCGCGTACAAGTCATCAATTGTTTTAACATTAAAACGGATTGCCGCTTCCTTAAGTTGACTTTGGCTCACACTTGGAATCTTTAATTTTTCCAGTTCAGCATCAAGTAACTCCTTGCCTTCAGCAAGGTGTTTATCTCTGTCTTGTAGCTTAAAATAGTGTTGTACTTTTGCACGTGCACGAGAAGAGTGAATATAATTTAAACTAGGGTTAAGCCAATCACGACTTGGGTTAGCGCTTTTGTTCGTTAAAATGTCAACCTGATCGCCTGTTTTTAGTCGGTAAGTAAAGGGTACAATTTTTCCAAAGACCTTAGCACCAACACAACAGTTCCCTACATTTGAATGAATATAATAAGCAAAATCTAATGGGGTAGCTCCCATAGGTAAATCAATCACATCACCATTTGGCGTAAAAACATAAATTCTATCTTCAAATACTTGGCTACGCAGTTCATCTAACAATTCACCACTTTCACTAACATCCTCTTGCCACTGAATAATTTTTCTCAACCACCCTATTTTTTCATCGAAGCTATTTGCTTTACTGCTATTTTTAGCACCCGATGCACCCTCTTTATAACGCCAGTGTGCCGCAATACCTAACTCTGCATCATCGTGCATTTGCTCGGTTCTAATTTGTATTTCAATTGATTTACCTTCTGGACCAAGTACAACGGTATGAATTGATTGGTAACCATTAGCTTTAGGCGTTGCCACATAATCAGAAAACTCTTTTGCTAAATGGTGCCACTGAGTATGCACAATACCTAAAGCTGAATAACAGTCTTGTACTTTTTCGACAACAATACGTACCGCCCGAACATCAAAAAGTTGGTCAAAATCTAATGATTTTTGCTGCATTTTTTTCCAAATACTATAGATATGCTTAGGACGCCCTTCAACACTGCCATTAATATGTAGATTTTTTAGCTGTTGGTTTAAATCCCCAACAAAATCGTCCATATAGCGTTCTCGTTCAAGACGCGTTTCATCTAGTAGCTTGGCAATCTTTTTATATACTTGTGGATGAAGATAGCGAAAAGAAATATCTTCTAATTCCCACTTTAATTGTCCTATACCTAACCTATTAGCTAAAGGAGCATAAATATTTGCGCTTTCTTTTGCCGTTAATACCCGGCTTTCTTCATCGGTATTTTTTTGCTCACGTAAATCACATAAACGTTCAGCGAGTTTAATAACTACAGCACGCACATCATCAACCATAGCCAGTAGCATACGGCGAATATTATCGATTTTATTAGATGATAGGCTCGTTGAGCTATTATTACTTTGTTTCCCTAAGCCTTTAATTGCGGCCATTTGGTCTACGCCTTGGCAAAGCATGGCCACTTCTTTATTAAAATTTTCCTTCAAAAAATCGTTTGAAATGAGGTTTTCTTCTAACAGTGGCGTTAAAAAAGCCGCCACTAAAGAATCCTTATCTAAATTTAAACTCGATAAAATTTCAACCATTTCCATGGCTTTAAGCAAGTGTTTTTCCTGTTGTTGATAATAGTCACCAACACCTTGCCATGCTAACTTTAGTGCTTGTTGCTTACTCATCGATAAAGTTTGCTCTGCTAACCAATGTTGGAAGTTAACACTAACTACCTGGTGAGATTTACGCACCGAAACCATAAGTATTCCTTTCTTTAGGATGAAACCATCAATAGATTATTTATTAACGTTGAAACAGTACCATAGTCTCAACATGCTTTGTTTGAGAAAACATATCAATTAAGCCAATTTTTACCATTTTGTAACCTTTATCTAGCAATATTTTGCTATCTCTCGCTAAGGTTGTAGGGTCACAGCTTACATATAAAATCGTAGCTATCTTTAGTTGAGCAACTTGTTCTACTGCTTGCTCTGCTCCTGCTCTAGCGGGGTCTAACAACACCTTAGTGAAATTATTTTTTGCCCAATCAGTTGATAACCATTTGCTGTTTAAATCTGCCTGATAGAATTGACAATTTTCAATGTGATTATTTGTGGCATTAGCGCGTGCTTTATCCACCATCACTTGAACACCTTCCACACCTACTACATTGGCAACTTTTTTCGCCAACGGTAAGCTGAAGTTACCCAAACCACAAAATAAATCGAGTACTTGATCATTTGCTTCAGGCTGCAACCAAATAAGTGCTTGCTCGATCATTGCTAAATTCACCGACTGGTTGATCTGAATAAAATCGCTGTTTGAAAAATTAATTTTTATATCATCGTGTAACTTATAACTGAGCTCAGCGGCTTTAGATGTTACCTTTTCACCACTTTTAGCTTGCTCTTTTTTACTGTCTAAAAATTGCACAGCCCAAGCATATTTATCGGCATATTCTTGCCAAAGCTGAAGATCATGTGGGTTTATTGTTCTAATTTGACAAACCACTAACGTGAGACCATTAGATTTATCATCAGTAACATCCGCAGATATAATCTCAATATGGCCTATCGCCTTCTTTACTGTCAACTTTGCCAGTAACTCATTTAGTATTGGAAAAATATCACCTGCTGGCTTTACTAAAACAGGGCATGATTTCACTGCAACTAATTGGTTTGTCGCTTTCTGCCGAAAACCAATAATCGGTTGAGAATTTTTGTCAAACTGTACGCCTACCCTCGCTTTTCGACGATAGTACCATGGGGTGCTTTTGATTGGTTTTTGCCATGGTAATTGATTGATTAATTGACTTGATATACCACTTCGAGAAAGTAGTTCAGAAACTTTATCTTGTTTAAATAATAATTGCTCAGCATAATCAATATGCTGTAAATCACAACCACCACAAAGACTAAAATGTTGGCACTGTGCTGCAACGCGATGCGGGCTTGCTTTAGTCACCTTGAGTAGCTTTGCTAAAATATATTTATTTTTCTGCTCTATAAAACGAACTTCAACTGTTTCATTTAACAAGCTCCCCGTAACAAAGACTGGTTTCTTTTGGTATCGCCCCACCCCACAACCATTAAGATCTAATTTATCAATACTAAGGGTGTTTATTTGCTTTGATTGCTTGTTAACTTGCTTTTTTGTATTTTCTTTAAAAAAGTTTGCCATTAATTGTATCCTGAGAGCTTGCCAAGAAAAATTTTTATTTACCTGAGCATTATGCCATCATAGTCGTTACAGGATGTTCATTTTACACTAATTAAGCTATTAAATACGATGGAAAAATGCATAAAATAAGCCTCAAAGATTGGGTTGTATTACTGACAATTGTGCCAACTGCTTTGATTGGTTTTGGTCTTGCTGGCTATTTTTCTTATGATCGTAACAGTGAACTAGATGAATTTCTTAATCTAAGAGCTCACAGTATTATTGATCCCCTAGCCATTACCGGTAAAACACCACTTCTTAATAATAATCGCGAGGATCTGCGTCGTATTATTAGTTCTACTCACCGAAGTCAATCAGGCATTGTCAAAAGTATCGCGGTGTTCACGCTAGACAATCAAATTTTTGTTACTAGTGCTTATCATGGCGACACTAACCTAATGCGACTAAAAGCTGGTGAAAAAGTTCCTGACTATACTCAGACAGAGCATACAGATGACCTTATTATTTTCCGCAGCCCAATACTCAATGAAAGTAAAGAAAATGGTATACCATTTCCTATCGGTTATATTGCGATAGAAATTGATAAGAGTAGAATAAAGTTCAAACAGCAAAGCCAGTATATCATTGCTTTTACGATAGCTTTTCTTGCCTCTTTACTCAGTGCGACATTCGCTTTAAAACTAATCAAAAATGTAGCTAACCCCGTCAATTCGATGGTACAAGCTATCGACCGTATTCGTGAAGGAAAACTAGAAAGCAGAGTCAGTGGGCAATTAGTAGGCGAGTTAAATTTTTTAAAAAATGGCATTAATGCTATGGCTGAATCATTAGGTAATTACCAAGATGAAATGCAAGGAAGTATAGATCAAGCAACGGTTGATCTACGTGAAAGTTTAGAGCAATTTGAAATACAAAATGTTGAGTTGAGTATCGCCAAGAAAAAAGCCCAAGAAGTGAGCAAAGTTAAATCTGATTTTTTAGCTAATATGAGTCATGAATTACGAACCCCATTAAATGGTGTTATTGGTTTTACTAGGCAATTACTTAAAACCCCCTTAAGTGACTCTCAACGAGATTACTTACAAACAATTGACAGATCGGCAAATAACTTACTTACCATCATCAACGATATTCTTGATTTTTCAAAACTGGATGCGGGTAAAATGGTTATCGAAAGTATTCCATTTTCACTACGAGAAGCGATTGAAGATACGCTTGTACTTCTGGCACCAAGTGCGCATAAAAAGAACATTGAATTATCTATCAAAATTCCTAATACCATGCCTGACTCTCTGTTAGGCGATCCCATGCGTATTAAGCAGGTCATGAGTAATTTGGTCAGTAACGCAATAAAATTTACTGCGCATGGATCAGTTATGATTGATGTGACCTTTAAAACCATTAATACAAAACGTTCCGCAATAAAAATAACCGTTAGTGATACCGGTATAGGGATGAATAACAAACAACAAAAAGCCATTTTCAACGCTTTTTCTCAGGCAGATCAAAGCATAACTCGGTTACATGGAGGTACAGGTTTAGGTTTAGTTATTTGCCAACGACTCGCTTATGAAATGAAAGGAGATGTTGGTTTTAGCTCACAAGAAAATAATGGGTCAACTTTCTGGTTTAAATTCGAGTGCGGTGTGAATACGTTATCTCTTAGCAATGAGTTGGAACCCCTTCCCTTAGCAAATAAAACTATTTTATATTATGAGCCAAACGCGCACAGTAGGGCTGCTACTAATGATATTTTATTAAACTGGGAAATGCAGGTTACACAAGTTGAAAATATTAGCCAATTAACCGAGGCACTTGAAAACTCGCAACATATTAATGTAAATTTTGATTATGCGCTAATAGGACATGATAGAAACGCCACCGCATTAAGTGATTTAAAAAAAATAATAACCCAAATAAAATCACAAATTACCAATATACATTTGGCTATTAATAGTAATTCTCCAAGCTTAAAGGATGCTTTACTTGCTAGCGGTGCAATAAGTTGTTTAAGTAAGCCCATAACCGCTTATAAACTCTATTCAGCCTTATTAGCTGACCAAGACAATCTATTATTCCTACCTAATAAAAAGATACTTCCCATCAAGGTATTAGCAGTTGACGACAATGAAGCAAACTTAAAATTAATTAATGCACTACTCCTAGAGCAAGTAAATGAGGTAGTACTTGCCGACAGCGGAATGGAAGCATTTGAGCTTTGTAAAAATGAAAAGTTTGATTTGATTTTTATGGATATTCAAATGCCGATAATGGATGGTATTAGTACGTTAAAAGTAATTAAAAAAGACACATGTAACAGTAAAACCCCTGTAATAGCAGTGACTGCTCATGCCTTAAGTGACGAGAAAGAAAAAATGGAACAACAAGGGTTTAATGCTTATATGACGAAACCCATTGATGAAACGATGCTTAATCATATTATTTACGAATATTGTGACGTTGATCACTTTATCAATTTCAATAAGCAGCAATTATCACATACCACAAAAGCCACACAGCCACTGAAAATAGCAAATAAAACGCCTGAAATTATTGATTGGCCTTTAGCCCTTCATCGTACAGGTGGTAAAGAGAGTTTAGCGAAAGAAATATTAACTAGCCTAGTAGATAGTTTAACTCAAACCCATATTGATATTAATACTGCTTTAATCAATAAAAATTCCGAACAACTCAAAAATTTGATACATAAACTCAATGGGACCTGTTGTTATACCGGGGTACCTAACTTAACAACAATCTGCCAAGAGTTAGAAACTCAACTTAAAAATGATATTGCTCTAGATAATTTAGAGCCTGAATTTTTCGAATTATTTGAACAAATAGAGAGAATATCCGCTGTGGCACCTAAATTTTTAGCTGAACTCAATGAAAAGCATATTACTGTTTAATAGCTAATAAAAAAGCCGAGCAATTATCTCGATTAGTTAACGACACGATGATTAGTCACGGATACGTATATCCGGTGCGGTATTAATTTCACCATCTTCGGTTATTACCGCAACGTCTGAAGCGCAAGTTAAAACAGCTATATTTCGCCCTTGCTCATGGCGAACAAAAGCTAATTCATAACCAAACTTGCCTAAGCTGCTAGCAGAGAATTTTTGAGCTAGAGATAATTTATCCCACCAAATAGAATGCTCAAGAGAGGCTTGTCGTCTCTCTATCATTGGCTTTGATTGTGGTTTCACGAATAACTCCTCATCCATATTCCCTTAACAGATAATATAACAGAACTAGAAATATGGGTACAAAGAAAAATTCAAATGCCGCCATTACTCAACATTCAGTATAGTACAAATAATTAAATTAAAATGGATATACTTATTTATTAAGTTATTAGCAAACCTTAAATACATTACTTTATGATCTAGCTTCTAACATCAACTTTTTCATATCACGAACAGCTTTATCTAAGCCATCAATAGCAGCTCGCGCAATAATGGCGTGACCAATATTTAGCTCAATAATTTCTTCAATGGCTGCGATAGGTTTCACATTAAAATAATTTAATCCATGTCCCGCATTTACTTTTAAACCAAGGCTATGGGCATATTTAATCCCTTCAATTAAGCGCACTAATTCTGTTTGTTGTTCTTTCTCGGAAGCAGCATCAGCATAGTGACCGGTGTGAATTTCAATATAAGGGGCTTTAGTCGCTAGTGCCGCATCAATTTGTGCTTTATCCGCATCAATAAATAAACTAACTTCAATGCCCACTGCAGCTAATTTTTCCACTGCGTCTGTTACCTTGGTTAATTGACCAATAACATCTAAACCACCCTCGGTAGTTAATTCTTCACGCTTCTCTGGTACCAAGCAGCAAAAAGCTGGTTTCACTTTACAGGCAATATTCACCATTTCATCGGTTACTGCCATCTCAAAATTCATTCGAGTATGTAATGTTTGTTTTAGTACATGGATATCTCTATCTTGAATATGACGTCTATCTTCACGTAAATGTACGGTAATTCCATCTGCGCCAGCATGCTCTGCAACACTTGCCGCATAAACTGGATCAGGATAATTAGTACCACGTGCTTGGCGTAGTGTCGCTATGTGATCAACATTGATACCTAAAAGTATATCTTTCATCTTTTATTCTCTTAATTTTCTTGTTACTAATTGTCCGCTGACTATACTATTTTTACTCGAGATAAAAATTTTAGCCAAAATTTATAATTTCACTTGGTATTACTACTGTTGATTGTATTTTTCATTTCAAATAATTTACGACTATTAAGTGGCTTACCCTCAAGTAAATGGTGAAAAATTTGTCGCATTAACAGCTTAAATGTTTGTTCTACTCCTGATAATTCAGGTGTATTTCTATCGTAATTTTGCTCTGCAATTGCTTGTAAATGCAAGGTATTAAACCAAGGGGTAGTGATATTTTCTATCCCGTAATGATAAGCAGGCATAAATCCTTGCTCAGCTACATAATAAAAACCCGCAATATTTACACTATTTTGTTCAAATACCGGCGTAAAATCTAGTGATAGACCAAGTTCGTCTAACAAGCATAACTCAAATTGTCTTAAATGCGGAGCAATGGATAGATTCTGTGATAGTGCGGCTAAAGTAGAGTGATATTGGGAAAAAAGCGTATCGCAAATAATATCATCTGTTAGCAAGCGAACGAGTAGTTCGTTTAAATAAAAAGCACTATAAAGACTGTTTTTCGTTAGTACATATGATTTTGAGTTTGCTTCAACACGAGTCAGCATTCTTAAGCGATGACTTCGCGTTGTATTTTCTTTAAAGGTTACACTTAACGGTAAAAATGGTTGTAGTAAGGCTTTTTTTATTGACCTTTTAGACTGACCAACATAAACAAGCGCAGAAACTTTGCCTTCTCGCTCAGTCAACAATTCAACTAACTGTTGATTTTCTTGAAATGGACGAACATGTAAAACAAACGCTTTCTGTTCAACCATTTCATTACCTAATTATTAACGGAGTGCTAGGAAATTGCATTTAACAATTAGCCTGAATATTCATCACCATAGCCCAAACTTCTGAGAGCACGCTCATCATCAGCCCAACCTGATTTCACTTTAACCCACGTTTCTAAAAATACCTGACTCTCAAATAAGCTTTCCATGTCACGCCTAGCTTCTTGGCCAATCGTTTTTAAACGTTCACCTTTGTTACCAATAACCATTCGCTTTTGGCTATCTCGTTCAACTAATATCAACGCATTGATGTGGATAATACCTTTATTATCCATTTTGAACTGCTCAATTTCTACCGTTGTGGAATAGGGTAATTCATCACCCGTAAAGCGGATTAGTTTTTCACGAATAATTTCTGAGGCCATAAAACGACTAGAACGATCAGTGATATGATCTTCCGGAAACCAAAAATCTCCTTCCGGTAAAGACGTTAAACAAAGTTGTCGAATAGTATCAACACCGTGACCTTTACTAGCGGAAATAGGAACTATATCGCTAAAATCATGCATAGCACCTAATTTCTGTAAGTGGGGTAATAAGTCATCTTTATCGCTAATATTGTCTATTTTATTAACGACTAGAATACAAGAAGAGCCACTTTGCTTAATTTTATTCAGCACTAGCTCGTCATCCGGTGTCCAATTAGTGCCTTCAACTAAAAAAATAACTAACTCGACTTCTGCGATTGAACTACTCGCGGCACGATTCATCAATCGATTAATCGCCCGTTTTTCTTCTGAATGTAAACCTGGAGTGTCTACCAAAATGGCCTGCTGGTGACCTTCTGTCAAAATACCTAAAATACGATGACGAGTCGTTTGAGGTTTACGTGAAGTAATACTAATCTTTTGCCCAAGAAGAGCATTAAGTAAAGTTGATTTTCCGACGTTGGGACGACCAACGATGGCAATTAATCCTGCATGGGTAACAGGGGAATTCGAATGAGTCATTTGCTATTTGGCCTTGTTACTTTGCTGTACTTTAACTTTACTGTCTTTAGTTTGGCTTTGCTTTAATTTAGCCGTTTTTTGCTTCGCTTTTGCCGCTTCTAATAGAATGAGCACTTGCTGAGCTGCAGCTTGTTCTGCCTTGCGTCTACTAGTCCCTTTAGCAATCACTTCTTCATCTATAACCTCGGTTAAACAGCGTACAACAAACTGCTGGTTGTGCGACTGGCCACTGGTGTCAATAACATCATAAACAGGTAAGGCTATTTTTCTTCCTTGAAGATATTCTTGTAAACGTGTTTTGGGATCTTTTTGTTCATTTCCAGGTTTAATATCAACCAAATGTTGTGAGAACCAACTGAGAATCAACGTTTTACAACAACTAATATTTGAATCTAAATAAACCGCGCCAATAATAGCCTCAATGGCATCTTCGAGAATAGACTCACGCCTATGACCACCACTTTTTAATTCTCCCGGGCCTAAAATAAGATGTTCACCCAAGTTAAAATTACGGCCAAGCTCTGCTAACGTAACACCTTTAACTAAGCTAGAGCGCATACGTGTTAAGTCACCTTCATCATGCTTAGGAAACTGCTCAAAAAGTGCCTCAGCTATCACAAAGCCTAAAATTGAATCACCTAAAAACTCTAACCTTTCGTTATGCTCACCTTTGGCACTACGATGCGTTAATGCCTGAATGAGCAAGTTAGGCTCATTAAAACTATAGCCAATCTTTTTAGACAGCTTAGTAATCGCTTGGTTTTTTGTTTCTTTAAAATGGTGCGTCATTAATTAATAGCACCAATACGTTCAAAACGAATATTTGTTGGGACCCAACTAGGTAAGAAACTATCTTCACCACGTTCAAAATCGAAGCTCATCCAAATAGCCACAGCTTGACCGACTAAGTTTTCCTCTGGCACAAAGCCCCAAAAGCGACCATCTAATGAATTATCTCTATTATCGCCCATCACAAAATAATGACCTGCAGGTACTAAAAATTCATCTGGTGCAGTGCCCGCTTGTTTAAAATAAATACTCGTTCTTGGCATGCTATTTTGATCAGTTAAAATATTATGTGTTTTATTCAACATAGCCGCTTCAAATTGATTTTGCCCTTGTTCTGCATCCGGTCCTTGATATTTATTAGTAAAGCTATTAATTACTTGTATAAATTCTGGGCATTTTGCATCTGAGGCTTTACACGCCTCTTTAATATAAAGGGACTTATTACGGTAAATAATACGATCACCTGGCAAGCCAATTACTCGTTTAATGTAATCAATACGAGGATCACGAGGGTATTTAAACACCACAGCATCACCCCGTTCAGGCAAGCCAATCTCAATAAATTTGTTACGTGCCACTGGGTCTTTTAGACCATAGTTAAACTTATTAACTAAAATAAAATCGCCATCAAGTAAAGTAGGCATCATAGAGCCTGAAGGTATTTGAAACGGTTCATATAAAAATGAACGCAAAACTAATACAAAAGCAATAACAGGAAAGATTTGTACTGAGGTATCAACCAGTGGAGATGGCTCCATTAAAGTTTCCATGGTATCTAAAGACAATTCAACACCACTTTGCTCTTTAGCAGCGTTTTGTGCGGCAATAGCTTTAAGCTTTCGCTTCGGCGCTAAATAAAATTTATCGGCAAACCACACAATGCCTGTTAACACAGTTATTGCGACTAAAATGATTGAAAAATAAACGGCCATAGGGTTCCTAAGTTACATCCTAAAATAAGTAAAATTATTGTGTTTTTGTATGTAAACACTTTAAACATGAAGAAGAAGCCACTACGTAAATTTTTACGCAAATCAATGTACCAATTATGTATTATTAAACTGATACATCATCAACGGACTATTAACGAAAAGTGTTATTTTAGTTATCTAATTTAAGTACTGCTAAAAACGCTTCTTGAGGCACTTCAACATTACCAACTTGCTTCATGCGCTTTTTACCGTCTTTCTGCTTCTGCAATAACTTTTTCTTTCGACTAATATCACCACCGTAACATTTCGCAGTCACATTTTTACGAAGTTGTTTAACGGTAGTTCGTGCAATAACGTTATTACCTATTGCAGCTTGTATAGCGATATCAAACATTTGGCGATGGATCAATTCTTTAAGCTTATCCACTAACATTCGACCACGAGGTGCTGAATTAGTTCTATGCGTAATCATCGCTAAGGCGTCTACTCTATCACCGTTGATCATGACATCAACACGCACCATATCAGCTGCCTCAAAACGGACAAAATTATAATCAAGAGAAGCATAACCGCGACTAGTTGATTTTAATTTATCAAAAAAGTCCATTACCACTTCAGCCATCGGTAACTCATAAGTCACCGCAACTTGGTTTCCATGATAAATCAGGTCTTTTTGCACACCACGTTTTTCAATACACAAGGTGATTACGTTACCCAAGTATTCTTGTGGCACTAAAATATTCGCTTGTACAATAGGTTCTCTAATTTCATCGATATTATTAACCGCAGGTAAATCAGCAGGGTTATCAATTGATAATAAATCACCATTAGTACAAGAAACTTCATAATTTACGGTTGGTGCTGTGGTAATTAAATCCAGATCATATTCACGTGCCAAACGCTCTTGTATAATTTCCATATGCAACATACCAAGGAAACCAATACGGAAACCAAAGCCTAAGGCCGATGAATTCTCTGGTTCAAAAAACAGCGAGGCGTCATTTAAACTTAATTTATTTAGTGCATCACGAAAGTTTTCATAATCATCTGAACTGATAGGAAAAATACCAGCATAAACTTGTGGCTGTGCTTTTTGAAAGCCCTCTAATGCTTGCGCTGTTTCTTTCTTGCTTATGGTTATCGTATCACCAACGGGGGCACCGTGAATCTCTTTAATTCCAGCGATAATATAACCAACTTCACCAGCACGTAATATGCCTGTTTCTGTTTGTTTTGGGGTAAAAATACCCACATTATCAATTTGATGAACTTGCCCCGTAGACATCACCAACATTTTATCGCCTTTTTTCACTTCGCCATTCATAATTCGAACGAGTGAAACAACACCTTGATAATTATCAAACCATGAATCAACAATAAGCGCTTGTAATGGATCAACATAATTACCTTGCGGCGGTGGAATATTCTTTACAATGGTCTCCAAAACATCTTCAATACCAATGCCTGTTTTTGCAGAACAACTAACCGCGTCAGTGGCATCAATACCAATGATATGTTCAATTTCCTCACAAACCCTGTCAGGATCCGCTTGTGGTAAATCAATTTTATTAAGGATTGGAATAACTTCTAAATCCATTTCAATCGCAGTATAACAGTTAGCAACTGTTTGAGCTTCAACCCCTTGACCTGCATCTACAACAAGTAAAGCCCCTTCACAAGAGGCTAAAGAGCGGGATACTTCATATGAAAAATCAACATGTCCTGGTGTATCGATAAAGTTAAGCTGATATATTTCACCATCTTTTGCTTTATAATCTAAAGTAACACTTTGTGCTTTAATGGTGATGCCGCGCTCACGTTCAATATCCATTGAATCAAGTACTTGCGCTTCCATTTCACGTTCTTGCAAGCCCCCGCAATGCTGAATTAAACGATCAGATAGTGTTGATTTACCATGATCAATGTGGGCAATAATGGAGAAATTTCGAATATTTTTCATAAATGGAAGTTCAGGTAAAAAGTTATTAATTCAAGAGTGGCGTGATTTTAACGAATTTAGCGCTCTGGGGCTATCTTTTGTTCAGGATTTTAGTCAATCGGTTTAACATCGACAACAACTGGCTTAGGTAAAACACGTAATATTTTAGGCTGTAATCTTTTATGATAATCAGCGTGGTTTTGTAAGTGCTTGGCTAAACGATAACCTAAATAACCACCAACAAGTCCAATACCTAATGCCATTAATTCATGATTTAGTATTGCTTGTATTTTTAACCATTGACCGAGAGCTGAAAAAGATAACAGCCCTATTATAGGCAGTAAATATACTTGCCAAGCACTTCGCAAAACGTCAACTTCTGGTAAGGTTAGCACAACACAATCTCCAACCTGAAGAGTCTGATTTTTTGATAATGCGGATAGCGATAAAATAAAGGTAGATTTTTTATGGGGAAATGCTTTAGCTACTTGCCCACTTGCACAAGTTGATACTTGTGAGCAACTATTACAGCTAGATTTAATTTGAGTAACTAAGCTAATATTTCCATTTTCAATAGCAATAACTTCAGCTAATTCTTCCATTATAATTTAATGCTAAATGTAATAAAAAACAGCATACTGATATTCAACCTAATTATGGTGTTCTGGGATCAGAAACAAAGCGAACAGAATTAACAATTTTCTTGGCCGTTGCCACGGGAACTTTTCCAACAACGCTCACTTCTACATTATTAATCACTTGATTTAACACCAAGGTAGCGCCGTCATGAGCAAACTCTATTGCCCTTTGTTCATCCTTGCTAGGATTAACGTAAACAGATAGATCCACTAAACCATCATTAAAAAGCATAAACTCTACAGCCTGTTTACTGCTATTTATTCGGTGTATATTGGATTTGATTTGTTTAAAACCATTCGGTAACCAATTAACTCGCCAAGCTAGTTCAGATTCTTCTGGTTTACTGGAACTATCAATTACTTTCGGTAAATCAGTTGCCTGTAATTGTTTTAAATGTTCAGATAAATTATCGGTAATATCTAAATGGGTGAATTGTATCTGCTCAAGTAATTTTCCTTTACGGGTAATTACCGCCAATTTTAGCAGCAAACCACTTTGTTGATCTAGCCATACCCAATAACCAAAACGATGGGTGTCTTTAGGCACAATTCGTATCAATTGTGCAACTCTCCCTAATACTCGACTTTTCCCCACAGAAACAAAATGATAATTATTATCTAACACACTAACGTCTTGACCAAATACCGCAGGAATTGGCCCGCTGATATAAGGAGATATGATTGAATAAGGCGCATATTCAGGCTCTATATAACTTACCGTCTCATCTATGCGTAAAATGTCACGACGTGGTCCATTGAGCAAAGCCAATATTTCAAGTTCAGTCTGATTGCCATTTTTTAACGCTTTTGTCAGGCCATGTAACCAATGATAAGGCTCTGCCTGATTGTTTTTAACGACAACAAAAGAAGTACTAAAGTTGAGTTCTCGTAAAGCAACTGAAAGGCGTTCAAAGGAAAGCTTCGCATTGTCATTTTCAACGGCAGTTGATAGCGCTGAAAAACTAGTAAGGAGGCCAATAAAAAAAATTAGGAAAGATTGTATAAGAGGTGATCTAAACAGTAAGAACTTCATGCTTTCTCAAGAATTAGGGGCATTAAAAAAGTGAATAACTTATTATTCACTTTTTTTTATGATGCCGTCAATGATTGTATCAATTGCGTTAATTAATTTTTTTCTTTTCTAATTGATTGTCTAATAGGATATCAGATTGTGACTCAGCATTTGTGTTTTTACTCACTGGTGCTGCACTCAATTTAATTTGTTGCTGATGATCAGACAACAACGCTTGAAAACGACGTTGTTGCTCAATTCTCTGTTCTAGTGCGACTTGTTTTTGAGCCTTTACCGGTTGTTGATAATTAAAACTTACTGGGTTGGCAAAGCCGGCTAATGGCTTCGTTTGTACAATTTGATTTGGCGTAATAATTTCATTGTTATCCGCCACATTTTGTTGCACGCCAATAATCATCAACCCTGCTGCTGAAGCAGCAATGGCTAATTGACCAAGTGGTTTAACCAACTGAACTACTTTAGCTTTAAAGTTGTTTGGTTTTTTATTTTCAACACGATTAGGAGCAAGAACCGTAGGCTCATCTTGTAGAGCATCGGCAATTTGTGCAGATAAATCTAATTGCAATGCTGCTGGTATTTCATCACGAATTACATCACCAATTAAATGATAATTTTGCCATGTTTTCGATAAGTGTTCATCCTTGAGTATTTCATCTATAGCCTGCTCTGATTCTTGATCAGTAGCTTGATAATTATCAACTAATGATGAGATTGCCTCAAATTTACTTTCACTCATACGGTTACCTTAAATAATTAATTTTTAAACTAACTTGCTTGCAGCAAGGGAGCAATTTTTCTATCAATCGCATCACGCGCTCTAAAAATACGTGATCGCACTGTACCAACCGGACACTCCATGATAGTGGCTATTTCTTCATAACTTAAACCTTCTATTTCTCGAAAGTTAATGGCAATACGTAAATCATCTGGTAATTGCTTTATGGCATCAAAAATAACTTTTTTTATTTCTTCCGTGAGTAATACTTTTTCAGGTGACGCATTTTCTCTTAGCGCATCACCGCCATCATAAAACTCTGCATCCTCAACCTCAACGTCATTACTAGGCGGTTTTCGCCCTAGCGCAACACTATGGTTTTTAGCACAATTGACGGCAATACGGTACAACCAAGTATAAAATGCACTATCACCTCTAAAGTTAGGTAATGCTCGATAAGCTTTAATAAAAGCTTCCTGCACTATATCGGGCACATCACTTTGATTGCTAACATAACGCGACACTAAATTAGCCACCTTATGTTGATATTTTGTTACTAATAGGTTGAAGGCGTTTTTATCGCCTTGCTGCACCCGTTCAACCAATGCTTGGTCGACGTTCTGTTCGCTCATTTGAGCCATTTCTCCTAAAGATACCCTAAGAATTATTAAGGTATAAATTCACTTTGCACATTTGGCTCATAACAAACGCATTAATTAAGACTACGCATTTTAAAAAAAGTTCTTTTTATTTTACTTTTTTTTACATTTAGACTTATTTGAGCTTGATAACCCTGTTCCCAAGTGCCAATAAACGGTAATATCACACTATAATACCTGATAAACCTTTATATATGAATCAACAAAACAATTGCGATGTATTAATTATAGGCAGCGGCGCGGCGGGGTTAACACTTGCCTTACATCTAGCAAAAAATGCTGATGTTGTTATTTTAAGTAAAGGACCACTCAACGAAGGCTCTACTTTTTATGCTCAAGGCGGAATAGCTGCTGTATTTGGTGAAGATGATAGTGTTGACTCTCATGTGGCCGACACAGTAGTTGCAGGGGCAGGTTTATGCGATACCGAGGTAGTGCACTATACAGCAGAAAATGCCAAAGCTTGCCTAGACTGGTTAATTGAACAAGGTGTTGCATTTGATAAAGAAGACAGTGAACAAGGTGAAAGGTACCATCTTACCCGTGAAGGTGGTCATAGCCATCGCCGTATTTTTCACTCTGCCGATGCAACGGGTAAAGTAATACAAACCACATTAGCTGACCGTGTTAGACAGCATTCAAGAATCAGAATTTTTGAACGTTACAATGCCATCGATTTAATCTGCGCACCGAACGAAAAAGAAGGTAAAGCTAAACAGTGTATTGGTGCTTATATTTGGAATAGAAATTCTGAAAAAGTTGAAAGTATTTACGCACAAAAAACTATTTTAGCAACGGGTGGCGCAAGTAAAGTTTATCAATATACTTCAAATCCTGATGTTTCGAGTGGTGATGGTATAGCAATGGCGTGGCGCGCCGGTTGCCGCGTTGCCAATATGGAATTTAATCAATTTCATCCGACTTGCCTTTTTCATCCGGATGCCGGCACTTTTCTGTTAACTGAAGCTTTACGAGGTGAAGGAGCAAAGCTAAGACGCCCAGATGGTAGCCGATTTATGCCCTCCTTCGATCATCGTGCTGAATTAGCGCCGCGCGATATAGTTGCTCGCGCAATTGATTTCGAAATGAAACGTCTAGGCGCTGATTGTATGTACCTGGATATTAGTCACAAACCCAGTGACTTTATTAAGCAGCACTTTCCTACCATCTATGAGCGAACTAAAAATTTTGGTATTGATATGACCAAAGAGCCTATACCTGTAGTGCCTGCGGCTCATTATACTTGCGGAGGCGTGATGATTGATAAACACGGTAGAACCGATGTTCATCAACTGTACGCTATTGGTGAAATGTCATACACCGGTTTACATGGTGCTAATCGTTTAGCAAGTAATTCTTTACTCGAATGTTTAGTGTTCGCGCGTGCGGCTGCATTAGAAATTAGTGAATCATTAAAACCAAACAATCGTTTTATAAAATTACCACGTTGGGATGAGAGTAGAGTGACAGATTCTGACGAAGAGGTTGTTATTCAACATAACTGGCACGAATTACGCCTGTTTATGTGGGATTATGTTGGCATTGTGAGAACCACTAAAAGGCTTGAGCGGGCGTTACATCGGGTTGAACTTTTACAACAAGAAATTCAAGATTATTATCAACACTTCAAAGTAAGCAATAACTTACTTGAATTAAGAAATTTAGTGCAAGTAGCTGAATTAATTATTCGTTGTGCGATGAGTAGAAAAGAAAGTAGAGGTTTGCATTATACGTTAGATTACCCTGAGCAATTAGCAGAATCAAAACCAACAATTTTAGATCCGAAAAATTAAGTCGCGTTTTTTAATTTTCTAATCATCTGCGACAGTCGAGAGAAATCTTCTGCGGTTAAACTATCGCGATAGATAAACAGCCATTTTCTTTTAAGGGTTTTATTTATCGCGTCAGGATAACGGGCCTCTGAATACTTGCCAGGTAAAGGCGCCATATGCAACCAACAACCAAAAAAACTATAACGACTACTAGCCAGTAATTGAAACTGTTTCTTTACATCACCGATGTTTTCATTGCTACTTTTTGGTATCTCTTCAAATGAAAAAACACCCCCTTCATCAAACATAACTTGAAAGGATTTTGGCTGCCTTTTTTCTGTTTTAGCAATCACAATGCTCATGATAGTTATGGTTAGTACTACTACCACTAATACAAACTGATAGGCATAGGTGAAATAAATTACTAGTAGCAAGCCAAGAGCAAGACAACCACTTAACAAGAATAACTTGCGATAAAGAGACTCTTTAATGCAAAGATTAAACTTTGACGCGCTTGAGTATAAATTGGACCATTGAATTGAGTTCTGGATCTTCACAAGTATCATGCCCCATAAACCAAGCAAATAAATCAGGATCTTGCTCTGTTAATAAACGCTCAAAAATTGTTTGCTTTTCTGCAGATAAGTCATCATAAGCTTCATCTACAAAAGGAATAAAAAGCACATCAAGCTCTAACATGCCACGGCGACATGCCCATCTAAGTCTAGCCTTATTAACCGGTGGTAAGTTTACTTCTGCAGACATTTATCTTTCCTCATTATCTAAAGTTAGTGCTATTGTAGCAATAACACTAGTTTACTCGCCAACTAATTCAACAGTTTTTACTTGGTAATTTCAATGAACGCTTGAAATATTCATTATTCGACCACATTAAATTACTACCAATCACTGTATAATTTGATCTTATGTCAATAAAAACTGAAACCAGCATCCCCTCCTTTGAAGAATTACCGGACACTTTCCTAGTATCACTCGATAACTACAGTGCGATCTCTTTGCTAGGAGAAGAGCAAACTAAATATTTACAGGGTCAAGTGACTTGTGATGTAAATAGCAGCAATGATGATAACTTGCTCATTGGCGCTCACTGCAATGCTAAGGGTAAAGTATTCAGTGTATTTCGATTAATTAACCGAAATTCTGCTCATCTATTGATTCAACCTAAAGCTAGTATGTGCGATTCAATAAGTGAACTCAAAAAATTTGGTGTTTTTGCAAAAGTTGATATAACTCCAACAAATGAATTAAGCTTTTTTGCATTAGTTGGCGAACAAGCAACAAAAATTTTACAGGATAATTTCACTCAAGTTCCTGATAGTTTAACGCCTGTTGTACAATCAAATTCAACAACCTTGATATATGTTGCGGGTAAACAAGCTCGTTACTTAATACTTGATGAATGTGCTGCGATAGAAAAAGTAATATGCACGTTAAGCCTTCCTATTTATAAAGCTGACCTATGGAACTTGCTCGAAATAATTGAAGGGTTTCCGCAATTAACCAGTGAACACAGCGGTGAATACGTACCACAAATGCTTAATTTACAAGCCATCCATGGTATTAGCTTTACCAAAGGCTGTTATTTAGGTCAAGAAACGGTCGCTAGAATGCAGTATTTAGGTAAGAACAAACGCGCTCTATTTTCACTGAAAACGCAGTTAACACAACCGCTAAAAGAGGATGACGTTATCGAAAAGCAGTTAGGTGAAAATTGGCGTAAAGCAGGAGATATTTTAACAAGCTACCAAGCCGATAATGGTCATTGTTACCTTCAAGCGGTACTTAATAGTGATCTAGATGACAGCACTGAATTAAGAGTAAAATCACAACCCAATACAAGAATAACAATTCAATCATTACCTTATTCACTAGCAGTAGAATAACAGCTGCTTTGAAGTAATATGATACTCACAAATTTTTAAAATATATGTAGGAATCCCCAATGAAAATTAGCAATAACTCTGTAGTAGTAATGCATTATGCCGTGTCAGATAGTGAAGGTACATTAATCGACAGCTCATATGATCATAAACCTATGGCGATAATACAAGGCTCAGGTTACGTAATTCCTGGTTTAGAAAATGCTTTGCTTGATCACCAAGCAGGCGACAAGTTTGAAGTAACAGTAGCGTGCAAAGAAGCATACGGTGAGCGTCATGATGAGTATGTACAAACCGTACCAAAAGAATTATTAAAAGGGGTTGAAGACTTAAACGTTGGTACCCAACTACGCGCCACTACCGATGATGGTGAACAAACGGTTATTGTAATTGATGTCAATGATAAAGAAGTGACCGTTGATGGTAATCACCCTCTTTCGGGCTTAGATTTAAGTTTTGATGTCGAAATTATAGAAGTGCGTGAAGCAACAGAAGAAGAGCTTACACATGGACATATTCACGCCGAAGGCGAGTCTTGTGGTCATGAACATCACTAAAAAATAGACTACTGTTGACTGAAATAAATAATTTATCAGTTAACTACGTGTCCCGTTGCGAAGTTACCTACTTTCTGTAGTTGACCTTCGCAACGATAAACTAACTCCCATCAATCTAGATAAGTATTCAAATCAGTTCAAAAAGTGAGTTGTAGAACACTTAAGCAGATGATGACTAATAAAATTAATCTTTAAAGTTAGTAAATTGAAAAGATTGTTCTAACTCTGCTGTTCGCACAAGCTGCATAACAGATTGTAAATCATCTCTTTTCTTACCTGTGACACGAACTTGCTCACCTTGAATAGCTGCTTGTACCTTTAACTTTTCTGCTTTAATTAGCTTGACTACTTTTTTCGCGACATCTTGCTCAATACCTTCTTTAAAGCTAACTTGCTGGCTCCAGGTTTTACCACTTGCAGAAGGTGAGCCCAAAGTCATTGCTTTAGCATCTACTTGACGCTTCGTTAACTGGCTACGTAACATGTCGCTAAGTTGTTTTAATTGAAAATCACCTTCTGCTTTCATCGTTACATTAGGCTTTTTCCACTCAAAACTTGCTTCAACGCCACGAAAATCGAAGCGGGTTGATAATTCGCGATTGGCATTATCTACGGCATTCAATACTTCTTCTAAATTAATTTCTGATACTATATCCATCGATGGCATGACAACTTCTCTCGTTAGCAAATTTATATTATTACCATTATACCCAAACAACATTAGCATGATAATATCTATGCATAATTTTTTACTTCTTTTTACATGTGAAAATACGACACCATTTAGCTTTTCTCTTCATTATTATTTGTGCTGCAATTTTACTATTTTTTTCCAATGAATTATCAATCCCTGCTGAACTTAAAAAAATAGTTTTTCGTTCTCCTAAAATAGACACTGTCGGACACTTTATTGGTTTTTTTATTTTGGCTTGGTTAGTACATTCCTTGATAAAGCTAACATTACTAGAAACATTCATCACCCTCAGCTTTTATGGGGCGCTAAGTGAATTAGGGCAATATTATTTAGGCTTTCGCAATGGTGAATTTAGTGATTTTTTTGCTGATATTGTCGGCATTAGCTTATTTATATTATTGAAATTACTTTATTTAATTTATAAAAAACTTTGGGTTAAACAAGTGAGTCAAAAGGACTCAACATCAAAATTAACAAGGCCTGATTAATGAACATCATAATTGTCGGTCAAGGAGCTATGGGATTACTTTGGTATCACCATTTAGCGATATCAAACGCAAACACAAATTTATCTTTGTTAGCATCAACCCAACATAACTTAGCGGAAACTGATTACCACTTTACCGA
>JAWUXK010000062.1:0-15387 GCA_034111385.1 Colwellia sp.
ATACCTGATTGCATTTTATTTTTAAGTTCATCAACCATACCGCGTAATGCTTTACTTTCAACACCGTTTAAATCTGCTATTAAGACCTTAATGTCGTTAATTGTAATAACACTACTGAGTAAGTCAGAGCCAGCCTGTGCAGCAAGCTCTTGTTTAAGTATGCCTATTTCTTTTTCTAACTGTTTAGAACGGGTAATTAATTGCTCTACTTTAACACCAACACTAGCAACATCAGTTTTCACTAAGTTGGCAACTTTAATTAATGTAGAGCTCTGCTCATTAATGTAAGCCAATGCACCCGTTGCGGTTACCGCTTCAATACGACGAACCCCTGCTGCAATACCTGATTCAGAAACTATTTTTAATAATCCGATATCACCAGTGCGCTCTACATGAACACCACCACAAAGTTCAGTCGAGAAGTCACCTAACGTTACTACACGAACCTCATCATCATATTTTTCACCAAACAATGCCATAGCGCCTTTTTCTTTAGCATCTTCTATGTACATTAATTCGGTTTCACGTGCGTGATTTTGACGAATTTCGTCGTTAACCATTTGCTCAACCGATTGTAATTCTTGTTCAGTCATACCTTCAAAGTGAGAAAAATCAAAACGCAATTTATCGCTATCACACAATGAACCTTTTTGCGTAACATGCTCACCTAACACTTTACGTAAAGCAGCATGTAAAAGATGGGTTGCTGTATGGTTTTTAACAATTGCCGCACGGCGATCTATATCAATTTCGGCTTTAACACGTCGGTTCATGCCTATTTCAGTTTTAGCTACGCCGCGGTGAGCATATGCATTACCTAATTTAATGGTGTCCTCTACTTCGAACACACCATCATCAATGTGTAATAAACCAGAATCACCCACTTGGCCACCGGACTCAGCATAAAAAGGAGTACGGTCTAAAATAACTAACCCTTGCTCACCTGTACTTAATTGGCTAACCGGTTCGTGATCTTTAAAATTAAATAATTCTACGATTGTTGCCGAGTAAGAATGACTGTTATAGCCTTTAAAACCTGTTTTATGATCCGACTTTAATTGCTGATTGTAATCGGTACCAAACTGACTGGCTTGTTGGGCACGTTCACGTTGTAACCCCATCGCCACATCAAAACCATTGTGATCTATATTTAATTGACGTTCACGCGCGATATCTGCGGTTAAATCAGCTGGGAAACCATAAGTATCATACAATTTAAAGACATCATCACCGCTAATGGTATCGCCTTCTAAATTATCTAAAATATCTTCAAGTAAAAGCATGCCGCGATCTAAGGTACGGCCAAATTGCTCTTCTTCAATTCTTAGCAATTTTTCAATAATTGCTTGTTGCTGCACTAGTTCTGGATAAGCTTCACCCATTTGTTCAACTAATGAAGAAACTAACTTATGGAAGAAGTCACCTTTCGCTTCAAGTTTATGGCCATGACGAATGGCACGTCGAATAATGCGGCGCAATACATAACCACGACCTTCATTTGATGGAACTACACCATCGACAATTAGGAAGCTACAAGAACGAATATGATCACTAATAACTCGTAACGATTTGTTGTCTAAATCATTGCACTCTAGTAAATGGGCGGTATCTTTTATTAATGCTTGGAAAAGGTCAATTTCATAGTTGCTGTGAACATTCTGCATAATGGCGGAAATACGTTCTAGCCCCATACCGGTATCAATAGACGGATTGGGTAGAGGTTGCATTTCACCGTCAGCTTGGCGGTTAAACTGCATGAAAACGATATTCCAAATTTCAATAAATCTGTCGCCATCTTCTTCCGGTGAGCCTGGAGGACCACCCCAAATATCCGCTCCATGATCGTAAAATATTTCTGAACATGGCCCACAAGGACCGGTATCACCCATTGACCAGAAATTATCTGAATCAAATTTTTTCGCCGGAGACTTATCACCAATTCGAATTATTTTCTCTACGGGTATACCAATTTCATTTTTCCAAAAAGAAAAAGCTTCTTCATCATCTGCATATACAGTTACTAATAACTTTTCTTTGGGTAAACCCAAAACAACCGTTAAAAATTCCCATGCAAAGCGAATCGCATCGTCTTTGAAATAATCACCAAAACTAAAATTCCCGAGCATTTCAAAAAATGTATGATGGCGAGCTGTGTAGCCAACATTTTCTAAATCGTTATGTTTGCCACCGGCACGAACACAACGTTGTGCCGAAGTTGCACGCGTATAACTACGTTTTTCAGCACCTAAAAAAACGTCCTTAAAAGGCACCATTCCGGCATTGGTAAAAAGTAAAGTGGCGTCGTTGCCGGGAACTAATGAACTACTTTTAACTATTTGATGTTGCTTCGTGGCAAAAAAGTCTAAAAATGCCTGACGTACTTCAGCGGTGCTTTTAATCATGGGAACCTTAATCAATCTGTTTGTTCAACTATTTGTTCAACTGTTTGTTTCAAATATTAATTACCGCGAAAATTTCATCATGTGAAAATCCACGATATTGTAAAAATCGTATTTTTTTGGCTTGCTCTTTTTGAGCCTGCTTAGGATCTTTTTCTTGCCTTTCACCAAAGCGCTTATTATACGCAAGCTCTGCTTGAAGATACCAATCAATTTCGCAATTATTCCGCAATTGTTGAATGATTATTGAACAAACGCCTTTTTGCTTAAGTTCATTCGCTATATAACGCCATCCATACCCTCTGTTTACACGATATCGACAGGTGCTTGTCGCAAAGCGTGAGTCTGACAAGTAATCTTTTTCTAGTAATCGTTCGATGGCCAAATCGATGTCAGCTTCTGCGAATTCTCTACTGCTAAGTTTTTGTCTTAATTCAAACTCAGAATGCTCTCGGCGAGCCAATAAACCAACTCCGCAGTGTAAAGCCGTTTGTTTTTGTTTCATCTATATTCTCTTTACAAGCTAGGTAGCATCATCTGTTTAGTATTGATATTGGTCTCTGTACAAGTTTCAGCAAAACCTAAGGTTAATCCAACCAATCGAACTCCCCGCTGAATGCCATTCTTATTTGCCCTTGTATACGCTTTCGATAATAGCGTCATATAAGTTTCTTGATTTGGCGAGTGGCTTTGCTGCTCAACTGTAGTTTGGTTAAAGTCATTAAACTTAAGTTTGATACCTTGGCGAACTATTTTAAGTCCGCTTACTTTATTTAAACGCGCTAATAACTTAGGTAAAAGGCTATCCACCACAGCAAAACATTCTTGTTCAGTATATATGTCAGTAGATAAGGTTGTTTCAATGGCTAATGACTTACGCTGTCTACTTACTTCTAGTTCTCGATTATCAATACCATGAGCCTTTTCATATAAACTCGTCGCAAATTTACCCACTATGAGTGTAAGGTTTGCTATTGAACTGGCTCTAATATCATGACAAGTAGAAAAACCTGCTTGCTGTAGTTTTTGAAAAGTTTTCGGTCCGATGCCAGGGATTTTTTTTAAAGACAAGTGTTCAACAAAATTCGCAACTTGCTCTGGTGGTATTACGCATTGCCCGTTAGGTTTGTTCTCGTCACTGGCAATTTTGGCAATAAATTTATTGGGTGCAATACCTGCAGAAGCCGTTAAGTTTAATTCATTAAAAATATCAGCACGAATTTGCTCTGCAATTAAGGTCGCACTCCCTTGGCACAGGGTAGTTTCAGACACATCAAGATAAGCCTCATCAAGAGATAAAGGTTCAATTAAGTCAGTATAACGGGAGAATATTTCACGGATATGGTTTGACACGTCTTTATAAACAGTCATACGTCCATGAACAATTTTTAGCTCAGGGCAAAGCTGCTTAGCTTTGATTGCTGACATGGCTGATCTAACACCAAATTGACGCGCAATATAATTACAAGTACAAAGCACACTGCGTGGGCCATCACCCCCTACTGCCAGCGGGATATCCCTATATTCAGGAAAATCTCGCATTTCAACCGCAGCATAAAAACAATCCATATCGACATGAATAATTTTTTTTGCACGTGTATTTTTCGATGATACCTTTTTCATTAGAATAGTTTACTGAGTTTTTATACAGTAAGTCAATATTCACTAGAAAATTTGTTTAATTACGGTATTTTTAACCATTATTTTTCATTTAACACGGGGGTTAATACATTAACTACCGCAGATATATGATCGTCACGATCATTCAATGCAGCAATGTAATGGTATTTTTCGCCACCTGCTTCCATGAACACTTCACGGTTTTCACCTTCTAACTCTTCAAGCGTTTCTAAACAGTCAGCGCTAAAGGCTGGGCTAATAATAGCAATATGTTTATTTTCTTCTTTGGCTAAGGCAGCAAGCGTTACATCGGTATAAGGTTGTAGCCATTTCGCTTTACCAAAACGTGATTGAAAAGTCATCACGAAGGTCTCATCCGTTAAACCTAATTGTCTTGCTAATAACGCTTGTTTAACTAAGTCAGTGGTAATTTGACAACACTCAAAATATGGATCACCACGTTTATAAAATAACTCTGGCATACCGTGATAGGAAAGTACTAATTTATCAGGAATACCGTGTTCAGTTACATGCTCAGTGATAGAATTTGCCAACGCTTCTATATATAAAGGGTTGTTATGATAGCTGTTGATGAAATAAAGGCTTGGCACATATCGCCATTGCTGTAATTCTTTACTCACTGCATCAAAAGTTGACGCAGTCGTTGGCCCGGCATACTGTGGATATAAGGGTAATACCACCAACTTATCTACACCCGCTTGTTGAAACTTTTGTAATACACTACTTATTGATGGCTCTCCATAACGCATAGCAACATCAACAATCACATCATCACCAAATTGCTTTTTTATTTCTATCTCTACTTTTTGTTGCTGTGCCTGACTAATAACCACTAAAGGCGCGCCCTGCTCTGTCCAGATACTTTCATACAATTTTGCCGATTTTTTCGGGCGAAAACGTAAAATAATACCATGTAAAATCAGCATCCAAATTACACGCGGAATTTCGACAACCCTAGGATCAGATAAAAACTCACGTAAATAATTGCGCACAGCCTTTTCAGTAGGCTCTGAGGGTGAGCCTAAATTGGTCAATAACACGCCAACTTTACGTGGTGAATGCGTATTGACTGTGCCTTTATTGGAGCTGCTCGTTTTTGCACTAAAACGTGATTTCATCTGTTAACTTACCTTTGTAAACCCTTTTATTAAAGTTGCTTTGAACTAACGCTATTACTGAACAAAACTATCAACAACTAAACTAAGGGTTTCGGTATTATCAACTGAAATATTCTGTATTTCCCCTTTATAATCACCTGGCTTGATACCTGCACCACCTAATTTAGAAACAATGGCATAAATGTGTACTTTACTTACGCTGCTTAAATTATTTGCTGGTGACATAGCATTAGCATTACTTAAGGTAATCACTTTAGGTAAGTCGCTCGCCACTAATTTCAATGCAGCTAACGGCATACGCTGACCATTAGTTGGAATAGCATAAACAAACACAACTCTATCTTCACCTTGCGCCAGCTTTTCACTAACATCGGAAGCTAAACTCACATTAATAGTCAATGTTGGTCCCGCTATATCAGACTGTGCTGGTTTAGTATTCTCAGGCTTAGCCATGCCAAGGCGACTTTTCGCTTCATTAACCGCTTCTTCTAATGCGTTTGAATTTACCCCTTGCCTTTTTGCATCAATCACTCGTTGCCAATACTCAATAGCTTTTTCGTATTTTTGTGAAATAAAGTTATGCATTCCCAACAAAATATTAGTCGATGGATCATTACTATCTAATGCTAACGCTCTATCGATTAGGGTCTGTACTTCTTCATTTATTTGTTGATTATTTCGATAATAATGCGCTTGTGCAATTGCACCCAACAAATCTGCTTGTTCACCTTCGATGCGAATAACTTGTTCAAATGCCGTTATCGACATGTCGAATTGACCAACACTAACCAAGGTTTGTCCTAAGTTATACCAAGCTTCACCATCGTCTTGATTATCTTCTAAGTGGGCTTGCAATTCTTTAATATATGCTAAGACTCTTTCTTGTTGCGTTTGAGCTTGTTGTTCAGCTGACATTTGCGTTTGCTGGTTTGGCTGTATCGCATTAGGTGTCATCATTAACGCCGTCAATGTACCTTGTTTGACATATAATGCGATCGAAAAAGCGATAATAAATACAGATAGAGACAAGGGCCACAAAACACTTAACTGTTTTTCAGTCACAATAACATTGGATTGCTTTTCTGCCGCATCAATATCTTGCAACAAACTGTTATCAAGTTCAGCTAATAAGTACTGGTAATTTTCTTCGTCTATGCCGCCGTCACTAAAATCTTTTTCTATTTCAGCTTTATGTTCTTTATACAGTTGAACGTTGGTTTCATCACGTATATTGTTCTTTGATTGTTTTTTAGCTGAACTGCTAGTAGAAGCTTTAAAAAAAGGCATCCACACGACATACAAAAGTAAGCTAATAAAAACAAGGATGATTAATGCTATTTCCATAATGGTGAACTACTCTTTATCTTTTTTTTCGGTGTTTGATTTGGGGCTAGTGTTTACTTCAGTGGTTTTGAGTAACTGTTGTAATTTTTCTTGCTGCTGCGTATTTAATGTTAAATCTGTTTTTACTGCCGCTTTTTTTCGCAAAATAACGATAACAACAATAACACCGATTAAAATTAATAAGGCAGGGCCAAACCAGAGTATATAAGTGAGACTAGAGACACGGGGACGATATAATACAAACTCACCATATCGAGAAACCATAAAATTTATTATTTCACTATCCGCTTTACCTTGTTGTAATAATTCATACAGTTCTCGACGTAAATCAATAGCGATAGCAGAATTGGAATCGGCTAAGTTTTGATTTTGACACTTCGGACAACGCAACTCTTTACTTAACGCTTGAAAACGTACTTTTGTCACCTCATCTCTAAATTCAAAGGTTTCAACGGGACTTGCATTAGCAGCACCCGCCACAAAAAATGTGGTAACCGCCAACACAATAATAAAGACAACTCTATTTAACATTTCTATTTACCCTGCTGCTTTTCAGAAATCAACTGTTTAATAATGGGTTCAAATTCTTTACGCCAAACTTTATTATCAATAGCCCCTGCAAAGCGTTTTCGAATAATACCATGATGATCAATAACAAATGTTTCTGGCGCGCCAAACACACCTAAATCTAAACCAAGCGAACCCTGTTCATCAAAAATTGAAAATTGATAGGGGTCTTCATAATGGGTTAACCATTGTTGCGCGGCTAAACGATCATCTTTGTAGTTTAATCCGTACAATTTAACATGAGGTGATAATTGTGGATTTTTAGCTATATCTAACAAATAAGGGTGCTCATACTTACAGGTTGGGCACCAAGTTGCCCAAACATTAAGTAAAACGATATCCCCTTTTAAATCAACTTTGGTTACCGTGCTGTTAGCATCCTTTAACATGGCTAAAGAAAAATCAGGCATGGTTTTACCCACAAGTGCTGACGGCATATCCTGCGGATTTAACGATAAACCTCTATAAAGTACCACACCTAGCGCTATCACTAATATCAGTGGTAAAAAACGAATTACTTTATTCACTACGACAACTCCGAAATAGGTGAGGTATTATTGTTAACACCATCAATTTTTTCATTATTTACTGAGGTATTTTCCTTACCCTTATTTTTCTTGGCAACACGGTAACGTTTATCCATCATGGCTAAAATACCACCAATAGCCATAAAAATAGCGCCTAGCCAAATCCAGCGAACAAATGGCTTATAATGCACTCGAATTGCCCAAGCATCGCCATCAAGTGGATCACCTAATGCAACATATACATCTCTAAATAAACCGCCATCAATACCGGCTTCGGTCATTCCCATGGTTTGTACTCTGTAAGTACGACGTTCAGGCTTTAATAAGGTGACAAAGTCATTCTCACCATCAGTATTCACTTCATAAAGATAAATTTGTCCTTGTTCAGCGCTATAATTAGGTCCTTCTACCTGTTTAACACCCTTAAATTCTATTTGATAACCCGATATTTCTACACTCTCATTAGGTATCATTTTCACATTAGTTTCGCTTTCATAGCTAGAAACTAACGTAACACCAACAATAGTGACTGCTATACCTGCATGCGCCACAGTCATACCCCATTGTCCTAGGGCAAGTGACGATCTAATGCGGTATTGATTAACTAAGTCTTTAACAACCACTAAGAAAACCCATGAGGCTAATGTTATCCCCATCGCAACAAGCGCATTAAATTCGCCTCCGTAAATGACAGGAAAGAGTAAGCCAAAGGCAATAGCCAAAACTGAAGGTTGAATTAATTGCTTACGAAGTTCACCTTTTTTAGCTTTTTTCCAACGGATCATTGGTCCGATTCCCATGATAATAAATAAACAACTCATGATGGGAACAAATACTGCGTTAAAATAAGGAGGGCCGACTGAAATTTTTCCGTAGCCTAATGCATCAACTAAAAGCGGATATAACGTACCTAATAACACCGTAGTTGCAGCAACAACTAAAATGATATTACATAAAAGTAAGGCGGTTTCACGAGAATACAGTGCAAATCGACTAAAGCTCGCTACGTTACTTGCTCTAAAAGCATACAAAGTAAGTGAACCACCAACGGCTATCGCTAATATGAAGAGTATAAATATCCCTCGAGAAGGATCCGCAGCAAAAGAATGCACTGAGGTGATAACCCCTGAGCGTACTAAAAATGTTCCTAATAGGCTCAGACTAAAAGCAAAAATAGCAAGTAACACAGTCCAGTTTCTAAAGGTGCCTCGTTTTTCAGTTACCGCCAACGAGTGAATTAATGCAGTACCGACCAACCAAGGCATAAACGATGCATTTTCAACAGGATCCCAGAACCACCAGCCACCCCAACCAAGTTCGTAATATGCCCACCAACTACCTAAAGCAATACCTACGGTTAAAAACATCCAAGCACCAACGGTCCATGGGCGAGACCAACGAGCCCATGCTGCATCCATTTTTCCTGACATTAATGCCGCCACAGCAAAAGCAAAAGCGACAGCAAAACCAACATACCCTAAATACAATAATGGCGGATGAATGATTAAACCAACATCTTGCAACAGCGGATTTAAATCACGACCTTCTAATGGCACACTAGGCCACAGGCGTTCAAAAGGGTTAGACGTAAGTAAGGTGAACGCAATAAAAGCAACCGCTACCATTCCCATTACTGACAACACACGGGCAATAAACTCTTCTTCAATGTTTTTCGAAAAAGAAGCAACAGCCATTGTCCACGCAGTTAAAGAAAAAACCCATAGCAATAAAGAACCTTCATGTCCGCCCCATACTGCACTTATTTTAAAGTAATAAGGTAAATGACTATTAGAATGACCAGCGATATATTTAATAGAGAAATCATCAATGACAAAACTATAAGCTAAAATACAAATACTTATGGCTGTAAAAATAAACATACCAAAGGTAAGGGGCTTAGCATAGCTTATTAATCTATGCTCTGAAGTATGTACACCGATTAATGGTATAAAGCTTAAACATACGGCAAAGGCAAACGATATAACCAGTGCAAGATGACCAAGTTCAGGTAGAAGATGAGGTATTATTTGGGGTACCACGTCAGGAATCATTTATTTCTCCGTTTACTCTATAATGCGTTTTTAGCTTTGTATAACTTTAAAATAAGCTTGAAAGTGAATAAAAATACAACAAGCTAAAAATAGTGGCGCAATTCTATCACATTTTTATTTAAGTTCAGGTGAAATGCCCAGTCAATTGTTTCTTAATGTTACAATTTTTCTAATAGTATTTATTATTCGATTTGAATAGTGCTATGTTATGATACTTCGCAATGTGATAACACAACCAAAATCACACTAAAACTGATAAACATAGCTTAAACTTTGTCAGATATTTTCAACATGTTAAAGAGTATATATTTCCCTTGTCAGACAAGTTAGCAGCCAATACTGAACCTGCTTTAATCAGTGCCTCTAGCCTTACCTGTATTCGCGAAGAACGTTTACTGTTCGATCAGTTACTCGTGCAGATAAACGCGGGTGACATAGTACAAATTGAAGGTCCTAACGGCTCAGGTAAAACAAGCTTATTACGTATTTTAGCTGGGTTATCTCAACCTTATGAAGGTGAGGTACGTTATAAAGATCAATTGCTTGATGATTGTCGAGAAGAATTCCACCAAAATTTACTTTATCTAGGGCATTTACCTGGGGTAAAAGGAGAAATGTCAGCGCAAGAAAATTTACATTTCAACCTAACGCTCCATGGTTCAAATATTAATTCAGCTGAAGTTGAAGACACACTATCGTTAGTCAACTTAACTGGATTTGAAGATAGTTTAGCGTCTCATTTAAGTGCAGGGCAACACAGACGAATATCATTAGCGAGGTTGTATAAATCAACTGCCGACATTTGGATTTTAGATGAGCCTTTTACCGCCATAGATAAACAAGGTGTTAACTCACTAGAACAATTATTTAAAGCCCATATAAAACAAGGTGGTTGCATTATTTTAACCACTCATCAAGATTTACTTACCTTTACGCCGTCGCAAGTTAAGAAAATCACTTTAGACTATATGGGTGAGTAACAAATAATGAAATATAAGCTTACCAAATATAGCCAAAAACAAAGTAGAGCACACAATGCCAGCTGCTAATTTATCCTATCGCGCTGCTTTTTCTTTGGTGCTAAAACGTGATTTAACCATAGCTATGCGCCACAAAGATGACATTATTAATCCGTTATTATTTTTTGTTATCGTTATCACCTTATTTCCTTTAGGCATTGGCCCTGAAGCCCAAACACTGAGTCGCATTGCTCCGGGAATAATTTGGGTTGCGGCACTTTTATCAACACTTTTATCTTTGGACCGATTATTTAAGTCTGATCACAGTGACGGTTCATTAGAACAAATGCTACTAAGCCCGCAACCTGTATTTATATTAGTACTAGCAAAAATTGTTGCCCATTGGCTAATTACTGGCTTGCCACTTATTTTAATAGCGCCCTTACTCGCTGTTCTTTTACACCTTAACGAACAAAGCTATAGCGCACTAATATTAACCTTATTACTGGGTACACCTGTATTAAGCTTACTTGGCGCAATTGGTGTTGCCTTAACAGTAGGTATTAAAAAGGGGGGCGTTTTACTTAGCTTATTAGTATTACCTTTATATATTCCGGTATTAATTTTTGCGACGAGTGCAATTGATACCGCCGCACTTGGTTTACCTTATAGCGGTCAACTTGCTATAATTGCCGCGCTATTTTTTGGCTCATTAACGTTAGCACCTTTTGCAGTGGGTGCCGCATTAAAAGTCAGTACCAATTAATTTCGCTTTAAGTTTAAAAAAGAAGAGCATCGTTTATGTGGAAATGGTTACATCCCTACGCAAACCCGGAAGTGTCTTATCACTTTGCTGGTAAATTACTTCCTTGGTTAAGTGCCTTAGCAGCATTGTTTTTAACTATAGGCCTTGTTTGGGCTTTGGCATTTGCGCCCGCCGATTACCAACAAGGCGATAGCTTTAGAATTTTTTATATTCATGTCCCTGCGGCCTCCCTTTCAATGGGTATCTATTTGGGTATGGCAATTGCCGCTTTTACCAGTTTAGTATGGCAATTTAGATTAGCCGATGCTTCTGCCGCCGCCTTAGCACCTATTGGTGCGACATTTACCGCCATAGCACTTATTACAGGATCCGCTTGGGGTAAGCCAATGTGGGGAACTTGGTGGATTTGGGATGCACGATTAACTTCAGAATTAATTTTATTATTTTTATATCTGGGTGTTATGGCACTTCACAGTGCATTTGAAGACAAAAATTTAGCCGGAAAAGCCGCCGGAATATTAACCTTAGTAGGGGTAATTAACTTACCCATTATTAAGTACTCTGTAGAATGGTGGAACACGCTTCACCAAGGTTCTACCGTTATTAAGTTAGGTAAACCTTCTATGTCTGTTGACATGCTGTGGCCATTTCTTTTTTGTTTTGTTGGATTTATTTTACTCGTTACTTTCATTGTTTGTATTCGTTTTCGCAGTGAAATTTTAGCACGAAATAGTATTCGTCCTTGGGTTAGAACCTTAGTCTCTGAGCACATACAAAAGGAGAACAATAATGCAGTTTGACAGCTTTAGTGCATTTATCGATATGGGCGGATATGGGTTTTATGTGTGGTTATCCTTTGGTGTAACTACGGCATTATTATTCACCCTAATTATTAGTTCAATTATTGGTCATAAACGTGTAATCAAAAATATTGCACAACGGTCACAACGAGAAGACAAGCTTCGCCAAGTGCGCACGCAGCGACAAAAACAAGACAAAGAATTGAAAGCAAAACTATCTAAAGAGGTTACAGAATGAATCCACGTCGTAAAAAACGCTTAACCATAGTTGGTTCAGTTTTAGTAGGTATAGCAGTTGTAGCGGGCCTAGTACTCTATGCATTAAGCCAAAACATTGATTTATTTTATACCCCTGCAGAAGTCACTCAAGGAAAAAAAGACTCTGGTATTAAGCCAAAAATTGGCCAGCGTATTCGTATTGGTGGATTAGTAGTGCCTGATACCGTGAAGCGTGATCCAGATAACTTAAAAGTTTCATTTAACTTATCCGATATGAAAATGCCCATCGTTTTTGATGACAACGATCCTATGATCAGCGTTCATTACGAAGGAATATTGCCTGATTTATTTCGCGAAGGACAAGGCATTGTTGCCAATGGCACGTTAACTCGTGGTTCATCGGGTGAATTATATGTAGAAGCGAGTGAAGTATTAGCTAAGCATGATGAGAATTACATGCCAGCCGAGCTTGCTGATGCTGCAGGTAAAGATTATAAAAAATTGGAATATAGCGACAAACAGTTAAATAAATAATAGTTAGCCCAATAAATATTTCCAAGATTCGACACTAAAAAAAACCGCATCTAGTTACCCTAAATGCGGTTTTGTAATAATTAATATCTAAAAAACTAACCGTGTAACTTAGCTGCCTCAAGGGTATTTTTAAGTAAGCAGGCAATAGTCATTGGCCCAACGCCACCCGGTACCGGAGTGATAGCTCCACAAACATCACTAACAGCGGCATAGTCAACATCGCCAACTAACTTCATTTTACCCGTAGTAGTATCTTCAATACGGTTAATCCCCACATCAATAACCGTCGCGCCTTCTTTCACCCAGTCAGCTTGTACAAACTCAGCACGCCCAACAGCAGCAATTAAAATATCCGCTTGTTGGCATATTTGAGGAAGGTTTTCAGTCCGTGAATGGGCAATAGTTACCGTACAGTTTTCTTGTAACAATAATAAAGCAACAGGCTTACCAACAATATTAGAGCGACCGACTACCACAGCATGTTTGCCGGATAAATCATTACCAAGATGCTGTTTAGCAAGAATAATACAACCTTGAGGTGTACATGGAACCAAAGCGCCTGGCTCACCATTAAGTAAGCGGCCTGAATTCATGGCATGAAAACCATCAACATCTTTTTCTGGTGTGATGGCGGCAATAATCACACTTTCATCAATGTGCTTAGGTAAAGGTAGTTGTACCAAAATACCATGAACACTCTTATCATTATTTAAGTTAGCTAATTGCGATAAAAGCTCTGCTTGAGTGCAGTTTTCATCAAGGCGAATTTCAGTTGAAATCATGCCAACTTCTCTGGTTTGTTTGCCTTTGTTTCGTACATAAACTTGGCTAGCGGGATCATCACCAACAAGCACAACCGTTAAACTAGGGGTAATTCCTTTTGACTTTTTAAGTGCAGTCACTTCTTCTGAAATAGCCACTCTCAATTGTGCTGCGGCCTGTTTACCATCAATAATCATGTGTTTATCTTTCGTGTTTTATTAAATGTAAGTTATTAATTATAACCGGTTAGTTAAGCAATATAGTTAACCGATAATATTCGATCACCTACTTTATTAAGAATTTCAATTTCACCATCACAAACAGCGATAATCGACTTTCCTTCTTTAAAGGCTTGAGGGATAACCACGCGCCCATCTGTATTTTGCTCAAAAGTTTTTACCTTGTGATGTAGCTCTAAGCCATCATCACAATAATAAATAATTGTTACTTTGCGTTTTATTATGCTCATATTAATTACTACTTTTTATTATATGAATCTTTTTATGTATTATGAATATACACGAACCGTTAACAGAGTATATATGGCTTACACATATTTTAGAAAATTATATCTCCATTTGGGATTATATCTTCGAATTCTTCCAGAAAAAACTCGGGGTTTTGTCTAATTTTTCACAGGTAACATTGGTTAACTTGGCATGTTTCAATAGCAAGCTAGTAGATCCACTTTATGAATTACGACTATTAGTTCTGTAAAAATAATTATTATCGTGGAGTTAATACCTGATACCATTTAATAAGCTACATAACGCTCACCAAATTAGAAATAAAACCATGAGATATTTGATATGAATAATAATAAGAAAAAAATTCTTACTAGCCTTTTGTTAGTAATCACGCTAACGGCTTGTTGTGGAGACGAAGCGATAAAGAAAGTAGATAGTTCTCTTGCTGATACAGCGGTAGATAAAACAGATCCCTCTTGGAAAACCAAGTTAAGTAAGCCACCATTGCTTACCTTTGTACAAGGCAAAGATTATTTCTGGGAGCTGCAAACAAACCAAGGCAACCTCACTATCAAGCTCTTTACTGATTCAGCCCCTATGCATGTTTCTAGTACAGTTTACTTAACTAACCTTGGGTTTTATGATGACTTAACTTTTCATCGTGTTATTCCGGGTTTTATGGCGCAAGGTGGAGATCCCAAGAGTAATGGTACTGGTACCCCAGGTTACCAGTATGATGGCGAGTTTGATGCTCAGATAAGTCATAGTGAGCCGGGTATGTTAAGTATGGCAAATTCAGGCCCTGGCACTGATGGTAGTCAATTTTTCATAACTTTTATACCAACACCTTTTTTAGATGGTAAACATACTGTTTTTGGTAAAGTAGTAAAAGGATTAGAGGATAGTTTAGCTAAAATTCAAACCTTAGGCAGTAGAAGAGGAAAAACTAAAGAAGCTGTTCAAATCATTAAGGCATCCATTCGTATAGCTGATAGCGAATAAAAATTATCTACGTATGTTCATCAAGGATGATAAGCATTCAACTAATAAAAAATAAATATTAACCAATGATATATTGGCCTGTTGTTATGATGATATTGACTCTAGTAGCACTTTTTTCTATGTTTATACACAATTAGTTATAATAAATATATAGAGTATTCTTTGACTTACCGTAGATATGGTGTTTATATTCTAACTAGATTTGGCCGTACCTCTGTCTCTTATCAAATA
>JAWUXK010000063.1:0-8894 GCA_034111385.1 Colwellia sp.
AATGAACATCATAATTGTCGGTCAAGGAGCTATGGGATTACTTTGGTATCACCATTTAGCGATATCAAACGCAAACACAAATTTATCTTTGTTAGCATCAACCCAACATAACTTAGCGGAAACTGATTACCACTTTACCGATAATCAGGGGAATGTTTTTCAAGGTGAAATTAATTACGCTTTTGATAAGCAAATTAAAAATGCTGATGTTGTTTTGCTTTGTGTAAAATCTTTTCAAATAGGCTCAGTCTTAAAGCGAGTTTCACCGTATTTAAAAACGAATACCAGTATTATTCTTGCCCATAACGGTATGGGCACCTTAACAGAGTTGCCTAAAACATTTATAGGTCAACACAATATTTATACGTTATTAACTACCCACGGGTGTCTAAAAACAAGCCCCTTAAATATTACCCACACAGGTATTGGGATAACGGATATTGGTTTAGTCTCTGGGCAAGCTGAAATAATAGAGCAACAAGCATTAACTTGTGTGTTAAATAAGGCATTACCCAAGGTAACATTACATAACCGTATAGAAGAAAAACAATGGTTAAAGTTAGCAGTTAATTGTGCGATTAATCCAATTACTGCATTACATAACATTGATAATGGTGAGGTCAATAACCCTGTTTTTACTGAACAAATAGCTAACGTGCTTACTGAGCTAGTATTAGTTGCAAAAAATGAGGGCATAGCTTTGGATGTCGATTTTTTGATAAAAACAGTGCAGCAAGTAGCCACAGCAACCGCTAAAAACTGCTCATCTATGCGCTGTGATGTATTAGCACATAAACAAACAGAAATTGATTACATAAACGGGTATGTACATAATTTAGGTATTAAACATAATATTGCCACACCTGAAAATACACAGCTATGGCAATCAGTACTTAAGAAGTTGTAGAGCTCAAAGGGTATCAAGCATACATCAATATCTATATACGATAGATATTGATGTAACCAAACTAATACCTAAGGGCGATATACCTTAACGTTTTTATAGCCATTATCAATCAGATATAAAGCTTGTAGTTTACTCATCACGCCATGATCACAATAAAGCAAATAATCTTTACTCATATCAAGATCACCAAACTGCGTTGCTAACTTGTAAAATGGAATATGCTTAACTTCCACATCACCAAGCTCAAGTGGTTTATCTTCTTCTTCTTCAGGTGAACGAATATCAACAACAATTGCGTTATCGTTAATATCTTCTACTAAATCTACCGCAGAGATCTCATCTTCTGTTTCTTTACCGATATCACGAATATCAAATACACGCGTTTCACTGACGACTTTATCTAGGATATCAAAGTCAAAGTTTCCTTCTTCTTCTTCGACTTTAGATAAAACAGCTTTAACGGTTGGTTTTTTAGAGATAACACCGCAATATTCAGGGATCGTCTTGGCAAAGTCTTCAGTACCAATATCACGCGCTATATCAATAATATCTTGTTTATCATAAGCCGCTAGGGGACGTAGAATAAGCGTTTCTGTTACACGATTAATTACGTTTAAGTTAGTCAATGTTTGGCTAGATACTTGCCCTAAGCTTTCACCTGTTACTAAGGCTTGAATTTTCCCTTTCTCAGCAATTTTCGTCGCCGCTCGCATCATCATCCGTTTGAGTATGACACCCATTTGACCGTTTTCTACTTTCTCAAGAATTTCAGCAACAACAGGTTCAAAGTCAACAGCAAAAAATTTAATTTTGTGGGATGCACCAAATTTATTCCATAAATAATAGCTAACTTGCTTAACCCCCACTTCATGAGCCGAACCACCCAAATTAAAGAAACAGTAATGAGTACGAGCACCTTTTTTAATCATTTGGTAACTAGCAACGCCTGAGTCAAATCCACCAGACATCAATGATAATACATCTTCTTGTGTCGCAATTGGAAAACCGCCCAAACCTTTATGGCGCTGCGTGACAATAAATAACTTTTCATTTTTAATTTCTAAGCGAATCGTTTCATCAGGTTTTTTTAATTTAACTTTGGCTGTTTCAACATGCTGGTTCAAGCCACCACCCACATATTGCTCCACCTTTAACGAGTTAAAATCATGTTTACCGGTACGCTTAACACGCACACAGAAAGTTTTCTTTTCAATGGTTTTTGCGTGAACGGCTAAAGTTTTTTCAAAAATATCATGAACATCTGTAAATGCTGTTTGTTGCACTTCTAAAAACATCGGCACACCGGGAATACACTTAAGTGCATCCACTAAAAGTTCACGATTTTCAGGACTATCGTTTTTGGTATTTACTTCAACATTGTCCCAATTCATTTGAGTGGTGATTTGCTCATCAATACGACGTAATACATTTTTAATATTCGATTCTAAAATTTTAGTAAAACGTTTACGAACCGGGCGAGATTTAATGGTGATTTCAGCTTGCAGCTTTACGATAAATTTCATCGACAAGTGACCTAAATAATAACAGTAAATAATTTGCGCGCATTATATACACAAATGTCCTAAATATATATACCTATAGCGGTTACCAATGAATATAAGGGGTGCATAACATCTGAATTAAAAACGGACAAAGTATGCATTTATATTAGGAGTTGATGCTTTTTCGCGGGTAAATAAATGTAAAGTGTAGTCTGTTAACGATTATTGTAAACAGACTACACAATTGAGAAGTGATAACTCAGAACCAACATGTGAAAAAATCAATTAATGACTTGAATAGGCTCAGATTCTTTGGCTTTACCTTGGTTGATGGTAATTTCAACCCGACGATTTCTGCGACGATTTAACGCATTGGTATTTGGTACTAACGGGCGAGTATCGGCATGGCCGGCAACAACCAATCGAACTTGATCAAAGTTAGGTACTTTAATTAATTCATGAGCAATTGCCACTGCTCGTTTACTCGAAAGATCCCAGTTAGAACTAAACAGTTCAGAATCAACACCACGATTATCGGTATTACCTGAAACCATAATTTCCCCAGGTACTGTATTTAGCAATTCACCAATTTTCCTAATGATAGGTCTAAATTTTGGCTGTAAAAACGCGGATCCTGAAGGGAAAGAGCCATTCTCTCTAATTCGAATAGTGATCTGTTGACCTAAAGACTCTAGCTCTACCGCACCATCTTGAATTTGCTGTTCTAATTGCTCTGCTATTTTCTTAACCAGATCATTTACTTGTTCCTGAGCAGCGTTTTCCATTTGCTGTTGTGCTTGTTGTAATGCTTGTGCAGATAAAGCGTCTTCAGTATTTTGAGATTGACCACCGCGCTCTGTACCCCGTTGCTCTTGTCGGCCCCCAGCAGAAGTTTCATCACCCGCTTGAAACTCTAACATTTGCTGAGTCATTTCCATGGTTTGTTGCTGAATAACTTCAATCGGTGTGGGTTCAGGTTTACCAGGGCGAAACTCTTGCGCAATGATACTGGTACCTTTAGGAATATCTTTTACTTCAATCTTGTTTTGTACACCAAATGCGAACTTCATTGAACCGGCAATTTGCTTAAATTTTAATACATCCATTTCTGAAAAAGATAAAAGCAACACGAAAAAACACATCAATAAAGACATGAGGTCAGCAAACGTTCCCATCCATGCTGGTAGCCCCGGTGGCGGACATTTACACTGTTCAGCCATACAGCCCCCTACCGGTAATAACTTTGTTACTCAGCATCATTAGTATTAACATCGCGTTTACCTTCGGCAAGATAATTTTTCAATAAGCCTTCAATGACACGAGGGTTTTGGCCATCCTGTATACCTAGCACTGCATCAAGCACTAATTCTTGATTCATTTTTTCTTCAGCTAAGCGTAATTCTAATTTTGATGCAATAGGAATAGCAATTACGTTAGCTAAAAATGCACCATAAAGTGTTGTTAATAACGCAACAGCCATCGCTGGACCAATTGATTTAGGATCATCCATATTTGATAACATGGCAACCAAACCAATTAATGTACCAATCATTCCCATCGCAGGAGCACAATCGGCTAACGCCATCATCATTTTAGCGCCAGTGTCATGGCGCTCTGTCGTCAGGTCGATATCTTTTTGCAATGTTGCACGCACTACATCAGCATCGTGACCATCAACTAACATATCAACGCCCTTTTGCATAAAAGCATTGGTTATTTCAGCTTCTTCTAAAGCAAGAAAGCCGCCTTTACGTGCTGCATCAGCCATATCAACTGCTTTTTCAATTAACTCTTCCGGCTTTTCTAGCTTGAACATAAAGGCTTTGCCGATGATTTTTCCGATACCGAAAAACTGCCCCATATTATAATTTGCTAAGACAACAAAAATTGAACCACCAAATACAATTATCACTGATTGAGCATCAACAAACATCATGATATCGCCAGCAAGTAACATGGCCATAACTAGTAGGCCTATTGCACCTAATATTCCAATTAACGTTGCTAAATCCACAAAAATCCCCTAAAACTACAAAATTTCAAGTATAAATAAAATAATAGTACATCAAGCGCATAATATTCGCTAATGGTTATCATGATAATACACAACCAATAGTAATATTATCGTCCGAAACGTCAATAACTTAAGGTTATTTCGATTATATTTCACTAAGGTTTAATTGACCCAAGCCCTTAGCTAAGGTAAGTTTGCGCCTATACTTTATATGCAGCCAGTCCAGAGTAAAATTAATGGCAAAGAAAAAAATAGAAAACCTTACTTTTGAAGAGTCTCTAAGTGAACTAGACACCATAGTAAATAATTTAGAGCAAGGTGAATTAAGCCTAGAAGAATCGATGACATTATTTGAGCGAGGTTTAAGCTTGAGCCAAATAAGTCAAAGTAAACTGCAAGCGGCTGAGCAAAAAGTAAAAATTCTATTAGAAAAAAATGGTAAACAACAACTCTCTACTTTTGATGTATCAGCTGATGAAGAATCATTAGGTGATAATTTGTGAGCCAACTAGCCAATCACGATGTTTTTCAACATCGTATTGATAATTTTTTATCTCTTCAGTTAAACAAGTTAATCATCAATGATGACAAACTCCACCAAGCGATGAGCTATGGCTTGTTAATTGGAGGAAAACGTATGCGCCCATACTTAGCCTATATTACCGGTGAGGCGCTAGGGGCTAACTTAGCAGATGTTGACGGCATAGCGGGTGCATTAGAATGCATACACGCTTATTCTTTATTGCATGATGATCTGCCTGCCATGGATGATGATGATTTAAGACGCGGTCAACCTACCTGCCATAAAGCTTTTGATGAAGCTACAGCAATTCTTGCTGGTGATAGCTTACAAACATTGGCATTTGATATATTAGCCAATCACAATTTTTCCCAAGCTATTCAGCCAAAGCAAATAAAATTAGTGCAACAATTAGTTGCGGCCTCTGGCTACCAGGGTATGTGTGGTGGCCAAGCACTTGATTTAGCCGCAACTAACCAGAAAATAGATATACAACAACTAGAGAAATTGCATTCATTAAAAACAGGCGCACTATTGGAAGCTTCTGTACTTATGGGCGCAGAATGTGCTCCTCAAGTAACTGAGTCTGATAGAATAGCTTTAAAAAAATATGCTCAACTCATTGGCTTAGCTTACCAAGTTCAAGATGATATTATCGATATAACGTCAACAGAAGAACAACTAGGCAAACCAACCGGCTCAGACCTTGCTGCAAATAAAAGCACTTACCCTGCATTACTCGGTTTAGCAGGCGCACAACAAAAAGCTGAAAACTTATTTCAACAAGCACTTCAAGCTTTGGCTACTTTGCCTTACAATACACAATCCTTAGCTGAGTTTGCTACTTTTATTGTCAAACGTGACCATTAACATCAATAGCTAAAACAAACAAATATAGACCAACTATGACCACAGACCTAGCTGATTATCCATTACTTGCGCAAATCAATTCACCGATTGATTTGCGAAATATATCTCAGGATCAATTAACACGTATCAGCAATGAGCTTCGTAGTTACTTATTGAATTCAGTCAGTAAAAGCAGTGGTCACTTTGCTTCAGGTTTAGGCACAATTGAATTAACTGTGGCCTTACATTATGTGTATAACACTCCATTTGACCACCTTATTTGGGATGTTGGCCACCAAGCCTATCCGCATAAAATTTTGACTGGCCGCAGAGACCAACTGCATACGATCAGACAAAAAGACGGACTACATCCTTTCCCTTGGCGAGAAGAAAGTGAGTACGATACGTTAAGTGTTGGCCATTCAAGTACGTCAATATCAGCAGCATTAGGCTTAGCGGTCGCCGCTGAGAAAGAAGGACAAAACAGAAAAACTGTGGCGGTCATTGGTGATGGCGCCATGACTGCAGGCATGGCATTTGAAGCATTAAATCATGCCGGTGACATTAAAAAAGATATGTTGGTTGTGCTAAACGATAATGAAATGTCTATTTCAGAAAATGTTGGTGCGTTAAATAATCATTTAGCCAAATTATTATCCGGAAGTGTCTATACCGGACTTCGTGAAGGTAGTAAACGCTTACTCAACAACATTCCCCCAATAAAAGAATTAGCCAGCCGAGCAGAAGAACATTTAAAAGGCATGGTTGTTCCAAGTACCTTTTTTGAAGAATTAGGTTTCAATTACATCGGCCCAATTGATGGGCATGACGTCAACGGTTTGGTTGAAACTATCCAAAATATGCGTAACCTTAAAGGTCCGCAATTACTCCATATTGCGACCAAAAAAGGTAAAGGCTATCATGCCGCCGAGCAGGATCCGATTAAGTACCATGCTGTACCAAAGTTTAACCCAAATGATGACAGCTTACCCAAATCTAAGCCGACTTTACCTACCTACTCTCAAATTTTTGGTGATTGGTTATGCAAAACGGCTGAAGTTGATAAAAAATTAGTCGCGATAACACCAGCCATGAGAGAAGGTTCGGGCATGGTTGAGTTTAGCCAACGATTCCCTGATCAATACTATGACGTAGCTATTGCCGAACAACATGCGGTTACGTATGCTGCCGGTCTCGCTATTGGCGGCCAAAATCCAGTAGTCGCTATTTATTCTAGCTTCTTACAACGTGGGTACGATCAACTAATTCATGATGTGGCTATACAGAACCTTCCTGTGCTATTTGCTGTTGACAGAGCGGGTATTGTGGGCGCTGATGGCGCTACTCATCAAGGTTCATTTGATTTAAGCTTTTTACGCTGTATTCCCAACCTAGTAATCATGGCACCAGCCAATGAACGTGAATGCCAATTAATGCTGAATACCGGTCACCAACTCCAATCACCCACAGTGGTCCGTTACCCCAGAGGGAATGGAACAGGAGAAACTCTCCCCAGTGTTGATGAAACGATTGAAGTCGGAAAAGGGTTAAGCATCATTTCAGGCAAAAAAATAGCCTTATTAAGTTTCGGCACTATGTTAGGCGAAGCAAAAATTGCGGCAACCGCGCTTGGTGCTAGCCTTGTTGATATGCGTTTTATTAAGCCGTTAGATAGCCAGCTCATTGATAATTTAATTAACTCTCATGAGTTACTCGTGACTATCGAAGATAACGCTATAGCCGGTGGTGCTGGTTCTGGGGTGAATGAATATATACTTTCACAAGGCAAAGCAATCAAGGTATTGAATATTGGTATTCCTGATAACTTTGTTAAGCATGGCACTCAAACGGAAGTGCATCATGAGCTAGAATTAGATAGTGCGGGGATTATTACGAAAGTTAACCGTTTTATTAACCTATAACGTCACGGCATATCTGTCACTGAATATGCCTTTCTTGATCCTAATAAGTAAGTAACCCTATTATTCTTAATATAACTTATAGGTTTGTTACATCAATTCTATTTTTAAGATTATCTTCTAATGCAGACTTACGCTCGCGTTCTTGGCGTTTCTCACATGGATTATCACAATTACATTCTTTATCAATCCCAACACTCGCTAAACCACCACAACTACCTGCTAGCGTTTTGTTTTGGAATATATAACCTACAGCCATTGCTGCACCAATAACCAGAAAAAAACCAAAGGTAATAAAAAAAATCATCATAATAAATATATGTCCATCAATAACTGTGAAATGACTATACTAAGGTAAAGTTGAAGTAGGCTTCGAATCTAAAATCTGACAAACGAAGACTTATTTCAAATATTGTTTAAATTTTAACGTAAATTGTTCGCTAAAGCCATGCTCTGTTTTGGAAATAAACAAGGCTGCTAGATTATTTTTTACTGCAAATTCCATCCCTTTCTCAGTGCCCAACACCATTAACGTTGTTGAGAGACCATCAGCTGTCATCGACGATTGATCAATAACCGTAACAGAAACCAAATTATGATTAATGGGTTTTCCTGTTTCAGGATCTATAATATGAGAAAAGCGTTGGCCATCCGCTTCAAAATAATTCCTATAATCTCCAGAAGTGGCAACCGCATTGTCTTTAGGAATAATGACTTGATGAACGGCTCTTTCTTCGCCAGAGGGATCTAAAATAGGCTTTTCAATAGCAATTGCCCATAACTCCCCTGTATGCTTAAAGCCCTTCAGACGCATTTCTCCGCCTATTTCGACTAAATAGTTGGCAATACCATTCGATTCTATCAACTCAGCCACTACATCAACACCATAGCCTTTGGCAGTGGTTGATAAATCGATATAAAGGTTAGAGATATCTTTTGATAACTGATTACCTGTTAGATGTAACTTTTCTAAGCCAATTTTTTTTATTGTGCTTGCTAGGACACTTTCACTAGGCACTTTTTCTGGACGTTGCTCTGGACCAAATCCCCACAGGTTAACTAATGGACCAACAGTAATATCTAGCTTACCATTGCTCAATTCCCCTAAACGAATTGATTCTTTTAATACCCGAGCGAAACCGTCCGAGATTTCAAAAGCCTCACCTGAAGTTGATTGATTAAA